>CAYNEH010000024.1:0-14012 GCA_964396195.1 uncultured Oscillospiraceae bacterium | reverse complement strand
TTTTCTGCAATGCTTCCAGCGCTTTGTTGGCGTTGTCCTCCTGCGAGATGGAGATGATGGCGTTGATGATGACGATGCCGAGGATGATGACTGCCTCGATCCAGTCTGCACCGCCGGAGGAAATGAGGGACAGCACGGCGGCGGCCAGCAGAACGATGATCATGGGGTCCTTGAGCTGCTCGAGGAAACGCATGGCAAGGCTTTCCTTCTTCGCACCTTCCAGCGCGTTGGGACCGTACTTGGACAGCCGCTCCTCAGCCTGATCGGCGGTAAGGCCCCGCTCCCGGTCGGTGCCCAGCTCGTTGAGTACCTCTTCGGTGGGCTTGGTGAACCATTGGCTCACGTGACAACACTCCTTCTTCTTGTTTCCGGATTTTCATGAAACCACTATATCAGGCGACAGGGAAAAACGGAGGGAAAAGCCGGGACAGGCCCGTGTTCCCGTCATGAAAAAAGACTTATCCGCAGCGCATGACTGCGGATAAGTCTCATCATTTCATACAAGGCCAGGCGACGTGTTCGCCGTCATGCTGTTGACGCTTGTCACGGGAAGAACTCTCGTTGATTACTCCCTTATCGTGGGAGTATTGTACCAAGAGGAACCCGCCGATGTCAAGAGAAAATTTCGCGGGCTATGCGGTTATTTGTCGGAAGAAGTCTCGCTGTAAAGGGCGGTGAGGTAGGCGGTGTAGCGGTTATAGAAGGAATCGATGTCCAGATTGGTGATGTCATCGGACACGGTGACGTCAGCGGCCTCCACACGCTCCATTACCAGTGCGTCCGCGCCGGAGGAGATCCAGTCGTCGTGATAATTGCTGGCGTCCACAGGCAGACGCAGGATGATGTGGTAGCCGTAGTCGGTCTCAACAATGTCGGACAGCTCGCCCACATCGAGGGCGAGAGAGGCCTCCCGGAAGCCGTCAATCAGAGAGTCGTCCTCGTCGAAGGTGTAGCCGTCGGGGTAGGACAGATTGCCGTCATCGTCCCGGCCGTCATCGCTGTATTCATTCATAAGGGAGTCGAACAGAGTCTCCATATCGTCGCTCTGCTGGAGCTGGGCCAGCAGGTTCTCGGCCAGCGCCTTCTTTTCGGCGTTGTACTCGTCGGCGGTCTGGGTCACGTTGCCGTCGTCATCCGTCTGGTCGCTGGTGGTGGTCTTGATGAGGATGTGCTTGACGGAGAAGATGCCCTTGTCGGTCACGTACTGCTCCAGGTCGGCCTCGGTGGGTTCGCCCATGAGCTTATCAGCCAGATTGGTGTACAGGAAGCCGTTGGTGTAGACATAGTGGAAGGAATCCTCGCTCAGGCCGTAGCTCTGGAGCAGCTTCTGGTAGCTGCCCTCGCCGTTTTCGGTCTCGTAGTCGTCAATCTGCTGCTGAAGCTCGGCCTCCTGCTCGTCGGTGACGGTGATGCCGTTCTCGGTGCACATCTCGCGCATGACGGTGTAGTAGGTGACGGCGGTCTTGACGTCGTCAAGGAGGTAGCTGGCAAGCTCCGAGTCGGTGAAGTCGGGGACAGTGCCGTAATACTGGGTGTAATTGCTGTAGACATTATAACAGTCGGTAGCCAGCCAGTACAGGAACTGTTCGTTGGGTATTTCGGTGCCGTTTACGGTGGCGGCTGCGTCGTCGTCCTTCAGGCCGGTGGCGAACTCATACAGGGTCTGGCTCAGGTCAGCTACAATCTCCTCGGACTCGGAGGGCTCGGCGGAGTCGGAGGGGGACTCGGAGGGGTCGGCGGAGTCGGATGCGTCCGCGTCGCCGCTTTTGCAGGCGGACAGGGCAAAGCACATGACCAGCGCCATGAGCAGTGCAAGCAGTTTTTTCTTTGTCATTTTGTTTCTCCTATCACATCTTAAGTGTTTCCCGGGCGGATGGCCCGGGGCGGATACGACCCCTTAGGGAAGCAGCGGGGAAAATTCCGGCGCTTAGGGCTACTATACCACTGCGTGAACAAAAACGCAATCAATTTCCGCCGCCGTCCGCCGGAACGCGGAGCTTGCGGTACTCGTCCACCAGCTTCACCGCCATGCGGAGGGGATCCTCCCCTTTTTTGAGCTTGAGGGTGAAGGTTGCCTTGTCCCCCGGGGAGAACAGTGCCCGGCCGGGGAATTTCCCGGCGGTCTGGGCCACGGCCTCCAGATCGAACTCGTCCAGGGTAAACACGATGCTCAGCCCCTTCTGGGCGATGTCCGAAATGCCGCAGTCCGCCGCCTTGCCCCGGAGCAGTGCCACGGAAATGAGGTTGTTCACCGTCCGCGGGGGGTCGCCGAAGCGGTCGATGAGCTCGTCGGTCATGTCGTCAGAGTCCTCCTCCGTGCGGATGCGGGCGATGCGGCGGTAGAGGTCCATCCGCTGCTCCGGCGAGGGGACGTATTTGTCCGGAATGGAGGCGGAGATGCTCAGGTCGGCGGTGCACTCCCGGTGCCTGGCGGGGGTCTCGCCCTTTTCCTCCAGCACCGCCTCCTCCAGCAGTTTGAGGTACAGGTCGTAACCCACGCTCATCATGAATCCGGACTGCTCCGGGCCGAGGAGGTTGCCCGCGCCCCGGATCTCCAGATCCCGCATGGCGATCTTGAAGCCGGAGCCGAACTCCGCGTACTCCCGGATGGCGGACAGCCGCTTGGCGGCGATTTCGCTGAGCACCTTGCCGGTGCGGTAGGTCATGTAGGCGTAGGCCCGCCGGGGGGAGCGGCCCACACGGCCCCGAATCTGGTGGAGCTGGGCGAGGCCAAGCTTGTCGGCATCCTCGATAATGAGGGTGTTGACGTTGGCGATGTCGATGCCCGTCTCGATGATGGTGGTGCACACCAGCACGTCCACCTCGCCGTCCGCCATGCGGGTCATGACGTCGGACAGCTCCTCCTGACTCATCTTGCCGTGGCCCACGGCCACTTCCACCTCCTCCCCCAGCATCTCCCGGATGCGGGCGGCGGTGCGTTCGATGGAGTCCACCCGGTTGTGGAGATAGTACACCTGCCCGCCCCGTTCCAGTTCCCGGCGCATGGCGTCGGCCAGTACGGACCAGTCATGCTCCAGCACATAGGTCTGTACCGGCTGCCGGTCAGCGGGGGGCTCCTCGATGGCGGACATGTCCCGGATGCCGGACAGGGCCATGTTCAGCGTCCGGGGGATGGGCGTGGCGGACAGGGTGAGCACGTCCACCTGTTTTGCAATCTCCTTGAGCCGCTCCTTGTGGGTGACGCCGAAGCGCTGCTCCTCGTCGATGACCAGCAGACCCAGATTTTTGAACTGAATGTCCTTCTGGAGGAGCCGGTGGGTGCCGATGAGCACGTCCACCGACCCGTCTGCCGCCCCCGCAGCGGCCTTTTTGATCTGGGCTGCGGTGCGGAAGCGGCTGACCACGTCAATCTCCACCGGGTATTTGGAAAAGCGGCTCTTTGCGGTGAGGTAATGCTGCCGGGCCAGTACGGTGGTGGGCACGAGGATAGCGGCCTGTTTGCCGTCCAGCACGCATTTCATCACCGCCCGAAGAGCCACCTCCGTCTTGCCGTAGCCCACGTCGCCGCACAGAAGCCGGTCCATGGGCCGGGCGGTCTCCATGTCCCGCTTGATCTCCGCGATGGAGCGGAGCTGATCGTCCGTCTCCTGATAGGGAAAGTCATCCTCGAACTCCCGCATCCACGGCGAGTCGGGGGAGAAGGCGTAGCCCGGCTGCTTCTGCCGCTGGGCGTAGAGCCGGATGAGGCCCTTTGCCAGATCCTTGACGGCGGCCCGGGTGCGGCTCTTGGCCTTCTCCCAGTCGGTTCCGCCCAGCTTGGAAAGCTTTTTCGTCTCCGGGTCGTCCCCGCCGCCGATGTATTTGGCGATGGAGTCCAGCTGGGTGGCGGGGAGATAAAGAGTGTCGCTGCCGGCATAGGCCAGCTTGATGTAGTCCTTCTGGACGCCGTCCACCTGCATCTTCACCATGCCCACAAACCGGCCGATGCCGTGATTTTCGTGGACCACGAGGTCGCCGGGGGACAGGTCGGTGAAGGAGGACACCTTCCGCCGGTCGTCAGCCTTTTTCAGCCGCTTGCCCTTCCGGCGGCCCTCCGCCCGGCCCTCGGTGAGGACGGCCCAGCCGCTGCCCACATAGTCAAAGCCCGCGGACAGCCCGCCCACGGCGATGGTGACGCCGCCGGGCTTTGGCATTTCGTGGAGCTGAAAGTCCACGGCGGAACGGATTTTCTGCTCCCGCAGAAGGGACTGGAGGTTCAGCGCCCGCTGCTCGCTGCCCACCAGCACCACGGTGGCCGCACCGGAGCGCTGGAACTGGGCCAGGTCGGACACCGCCGTATCCAGACTGGCGCCGAAGGAGGACAGCTGGCGGCCCTGTGCCGACAGAAGAGCCCGGGGCGGCAGGGGCGTGGACGAGGTGGCGAAGGAGTCCAGAAAGCAGAGTGGGTGATCGGACAGAACGGCCATCAGCTCGGGCAGGTCGGCGGCAAAGACGGCGTGCTTTCCGTCGATCAGCTCCGCCTCGATGAGGGTCTTGACGTCCTCGTTGAGCTGCCACAGCCAGTTTTTGGCCCGCTCCGCCACCCGGCCGGAATCGGAGAAACACACCACTGCCCCGGCGGGCAGGTGATGGGCGGCGGTGGTCAGGTGCTTATAGCGGGTTGGCAGCAGCCGGTCGGGGGTGCGCTGCCACTGGCCGTCCCCGTCCCGGGAGGGCAGACCCTCGCTCACCGGCAGGAACACCGCGTGCTCCAGCCGGGCCACCCGGCGCTGGCTGTCCACATCGAACAGGCCCATGGAGTCCACATCGGTGTCCCAGAACTCGATGCGCACCGGGTGATCCTGGGCCGGGGAGTACACGTCCAGAATACCGCCCCGGAGGGCGAACTGGCCCACGCCCTCCACCTGCTGGCACCGGGCGTACCCCAGCGCCGCCAGCCGGTCGGCCAGCTCCGTCAGGTCGTACTGCCCGCCCTGCTCCACCGTTACGATGTGCCCGGCCAGCTCTTCCGGGGACAGGGTGCGCTGCATGAGACCCTCCACCGTGGCCACCACGAGGGGCGTTTTGTCCAGGGACATGTCATAGAAGGCGGCCAGACGCTGGTGCTCCCACTGGCGGGAGGCCACCGCGCCGTCGTGAAACAGAAATTCCCGGGCGGCCAGCAGGGTGACGCTCTCGCCGGTGAAGGCGGTGAGATCCTCGGCCAGCCGATGGGCATCCGTCTCGTCGGCGCACACCATCACCACCGGGCACTCCATCCGCCGGTGGAGCCCGGCGGCAAAGTGGGCCCGGTGGACGGGAGACAGGCCGGACACCGCCGCCGGAGAGCGGCCGCCGTCCAGCGCGGCCAGCAACTGCTGGAATTCCGGCACGTCATTCAAGATTTGCAGCAGAGCCTTCATAGTCGATCCTCACAATGATTAGAAAAATATGGAAATTATACGGCGCAAAAACGCCCCGTTTCCCGGTAGGGGATGGGACGCGGCGCGTTCTGCTCACGGTCAATTATATTGGTTCATGGCCCGGTCGATGCCGTCGGCAAGGAGACATTCCACCGCATCTGCGGCCCGCGCCACGGCGGCGTCGATGGCCTTTTTGTCCTCGCCCTGAAACTGGCCCAGCACCCAGTCCGCCATGTTGTAGTCGGGGTGGGGCTTGCCGCCCACGCCGATCTTCAGCCGGGGAAACTGGTCGGTGCCCAGCAGCTGGATGATGTTCTTCAGACCGTTGTGGCCGCCGGCGGAGCCGGATTTGCGAATGCGCAGCTTGCCCAGCGGGAGATCCACATCGTCGGAAATCACCAGCACGTGGTCGGCGGGGATCTTGTAGAACCGTGCGGCCTCGCCCACTGCCTGACCGGACAGGTTCATAAACGTTGTGGGCTTCATGAGCAGGACACTCTGTCCGCCGATGACCGCCTCGCTGGTGAGGGCGTGGTACTTGACGCGGCGGATGGGCTCGCCGCTGCGGGCGGCGAGTGCGTCGGCGGTCATAAAGCCCACATTGTGGCGGGTGTTTTCATACTTTGCGCCCGGATTGCCCAGCCCGACCACGAGCCAGGAGACGGGGGCTTTTTTTCGAAACATAGGTGCACCTCAAAATGAAAGACTCAAAAATGAAAGACTTAAACAGGGCGAGGGGGTGACCCTCGCCCTGTTCAGTATGGCAGGATAATGCGGAATTTTAGGTGAACAGCGCTTTTGGCACCGGCGGGAGCCGGGACGCGCGGCAGCGCGTAAATTCGGAGCGGCGCGGAGAATTTGCGCAGGCGGAATTCACTTCCGCCGAGCATTCAAATGGAAGTCCCGGCAGATCACCGATTTTCCCGGACTTGCAATCAGGTAAAGAGCTTGGAAACGGACTGCTCCTCGTAGATCCGCTCGATGGCCTCGGCGAACATATGAGCCACGGACAGGTACTTGATCTTCGGGCAGATGGTGGCCACGTCGGCGCGGGGCTGGATGGTGTCCAGGAACAGAACCTCGTCGATGACGGACTCGTTGATCCGGTCATAGGCGGGGCCGGACAGTACGCCGTGGGAGGCGCAGGCGGTGACGGATCTGGCGTGGCCGATGTCCACCAGAGCCTTGGCGGCGTGGCACAGGGACCCGCCGGTGTCCACCATGTCGTCCAGCAGGATGACATTTTTGTCGGTGACGTCGCCGATGATGTTCATGACCTCGGAGGAGTTGGCTTTCTGGCGGCGCTTGTCCACGATGGCCATGGGCATGTCCAGCTTCTGGGCGAAGGCGCGGGCGCGAGCCACGCTGCCCACGTCGGGGGAGACCACGATGGTCTGGTCATGGACGGCGGCGAACTTGTTCTTGAAGTGATCCACAAACACGGGAGAGCCCAGCAGGTTGTCCAGCGGGATGTCGAAGAAGCCCTGAATCTGGTTGGCGTGGAGATCCATGGTCAGCACCCGGTCGGCGCCGGCCTCGGTGATGAGGTTGGCCACCAGCTTGGCGGAAATGGGGTCACGGGGCTTGGTCTTGCGGTCCTGACGTGCGTATCCGAAGTAGGGAATGACGGCGGTGATGCGGCCGGCGGAGGCGCGCTTCAGGGCGTCAATCATGATGAGCAGTTCCATCAGGTTGTCGTTGACGGGGCTGCTGGTGGACTGAATCACGAACACATCGGAGCCGCGGACAGTCTCGTAAATGGAGACGAAGTTCTCGCCATCGGAGAACGCGCCTACCTCCGCGTCACCCAACTGGGTGCCCAGCTCGCGGCAGATGGCCTGAGCGAGGGCCTTGTTGGAGTTGCCACAGAAGATCTTGATGTCTTTCCCGTGTGCGATCATGTGTGTACTACCTCTCTTTTCCTTACATTTTTATGCTGTTTTTATACGGTCAAAAGCTCAATCGCGCTTGTCGTGCCAATGTTCCTTGTTCACCTGCCGGGCCCGGGCGATGGCCAGGTTGTGCTCGGGCACGTCGCTTGTGATGGTGGAGCCGGCGGCGGTATACGCCCAGTCGCCCACGTTCACCGGGGACACCAGATTCGTGTTGCAGCCGATGAAGCAGTGGTCACCGATGGTGGTGCGGTATTTCTTCTTGCCGTCGTAGTTGACCAGCACAGTGCCGCAGCCGAAGTTGCAGTGCTCGCCCACGTCGGCGTCGCCGATGTAGGTCAGGTGGCTGATCTTGGTGCCCTCGCCGATGGTGGAGTTTTTCAGCTCCACGAAGTCGCCAACCTTCACATCCTTCCCCACATGGCAGTTGGGCCGGATGTAGGCGAAGGGACCCACGTGGGCGCCGCCGTCGATGACGGAGTCGTTGCACTGAGAGGAGTTGACCACCGCGTCGTCGCCGACAGTGCAGTTGGTGATCATGGAGTTGGGGCCGATCTCACAGTTTTTTCCGATGACGGTATTACCCCGGAGGATAGTGCCCGGCAGGAGGACGGTGCCATCCCCTACGGTGACGCCCTCTTCCACGTAGACCGCGGCGGGATCCATCATCTGTACGCCCGCGGCCAGCAGCGCCGCGCGCTTGCGCTCAAAAGAGCCCTGATCCATGCAACAACACCTCTTATCAAAACATACAATGCCATTATAGCAGAAGAAACGGAATTTTGAAGTGTTATTTTCATTTTTCTTCGGATTTTTTTCCGCTGCACAAAGACGCCGCCGTTTCTTGCGGAAATCCGGGCAAAAAGGATGGAAAAACGCCCGGCCGGAGTTCTCTTCGGCCGGGCGCTCTCTTTGGTTCTGACCGCGGTTCACGCGGGCTGAGGCACGGGGATGAGACGCCGGATGAAACGGGTGTGGTTCAGGTGAACCACCTCAATGAGGGCGCACAGCTTATCGGCCAGACTCACTGCCACTGCCTCCCGGCTCCGGGGCAGATGGACAGCCAGCGGGAACATGTGGCTGACGATGGCGTTGGCCTCCCGCTCGGTGAGGTCGGGGCACAGCGCACGGGCGTTCCGAAGGGCGAACTCCGGGTGGTCGAGGCACTGGTTGCCCGGGTGGGCGCTGCGGTCGGCAGGGTCGTAGAGATAGAGGTCGTGGAGAAGTCCGGCCCGGGCGGCGGTTCGCGCGTCCCAGCCGAACTTTTTTGCCATGCGGTAGGCAACGTAGGAGACGAACAGCGAGTGCTCGTAACAGGTGGTGGAATAATGCCGCCGCCACTGCTTCATGGAGTTGACCTCCCTGCTTTCCAGCAGAGGAGCCACGCACTCCAGATAGGCGGCCTGTTCGGTATGCTTCATGGATGACACCTCGGAGAAATTGACGCGCCGGAGCGCTCCGGCGGCCTGTATGGTAGTATAGCATGGTTTTAACAGGATGGAAGGGAGTTTACAGAAACTTAACGAATCAAAATTTGCCATATTTCTCTTGACAGCGGCGCGGAAACAGAGTAGAGTAACTGTACTAATACAGATAATACAGGCGGCCAAAGCCGCCGGGGAGGCGCAACGCAGATATGATCGAGCTGAACTACCGGGACAGCCGCCCGATCTACGAGCAGGTGAAGGACGGCCTGCGGCGGCTGGTGGTGACCGGGGCCATCGCCCCGGGTGACAAGCTGCCGTCGGTGCGGCAGATGGCGGCGGCGCTGGCCATCAACCCCAACACCATCCAGCGGGCCTATGAGGCACTGGAGCAGGAGGGGTACGTCTACTCCGTGCCGGGCAAAGGCAGCTTTGCCGCCCACCGGCTGGAAATGGACGACCGCCGGAAGGAGGAACTGCTGCGGCAGCTGGACACCATCGCTGAGGAGCTGCAGTATCTCGGCGTGACGGCGGAGGACATCGCCGCCCGGTACGCCGGGGCGGGCAGACCGGGAAAGCCCGGCGGGAAGGAGGACAAGTGATATGATTGAGGTTAAGAACGTGACGAAGAGCTTCGGCAGCTTCCACGCGCTGGACGGTCTGAACATGACGGTGCCCCAGGGAGCCATTTACGGCCTGGTCGGCCCCAACGGGGCAGGCAAGTCCACCATTCTGCGCCACCTGTGCGGCGCCTACCGGCCCGACTCGGGGAGCATCCTGTTCGACGGGGAACCGGTGTACGAAAACGCCGCCGTCAAGGCCCGTGTGGCGGTGATCCCGGATGAGCTTTACAGCTTCGGCTCCGCATCCACACGGGATATGATGAAATTCTACCGGGGTATCTACCCCAAATTCGACATGGAGCGCTACGAAAAGCTCCGTGCGGCATTCCCCGCCGTGGACGAAAAACGGCCCATCCGCCGCCTGTCCAAGGGCATGCAGAAGCAGTCCGCCTTCTGGCTGGCTCTGTGCTGCCGCCCGGACTGGCTGCTGCTGGACGAGCCGGTGGACGGCCTTGACCCGGTGATGCGCCGTCAGGTGTGGTCTCTGCTCATGGGGGACGTGGCCGAGCGGGGCATCACGGTGGTGGTGTCCTCCCACAACCTGCGGGAGCTGGAGGATGTGTGCGACTACGTGGGCATCCTCAGTCACGGGAAGGTGGCGCTGGAGCGGTCGCTGGCCGAGCTTCAGGGCGGCACCGTCAAGCTGCAGATCGCCTTCCGGGACCCGGAGCCCCCGGCCCTGCCCGGGGACATTCAGGTGCTGCACCGCTCCAATCTGGGCCGGATCTACACCTATATCATCCGGGGCACGGCGGAGGACGTGCTGAACCGCTTCGCCGTGTTCGACCCGCTGTTTCAGGAGGCTCTGCCTCTGAGCCTTGAGGAGATCTTCATTTATGAAATGGGAGGTGAGGACTATGCGGTCCGGGACATCGTTCTTTAACGGCACGGTCTGGAAGAAGACGTTTCTCCGCTTCTGGCCCATCTGGGCGGCGTATCTGGCGCTGTGGACCATGTGTCTGCCTTTGCGGGGGCTGATGACCCTCCAGAAGGAGAACGCCTTCAGCGTGAATGATTTGACCGACTTCGCGCTGGAGCTGGGTGAGTACGGCGGCACGTTTGCCGTCATCACGGCGCTGTGCTTCGGCGTCATGATGGCCATGGCGGTGTGCAGCCACCTCTATTCCTCCCGCTCGGCCAATTTCAGCGGCGCGCTGCCTGTCCGGCGGGAGGGCCTGTTCCTGAGCTATTATCTGGCGGGGATTGCCATGTTCCTGCTGCCCAACCTGCTGGTGTTCCTGCTCACCGCCGCGGTGGAGCTGGCGGGCGGGATCGGCGTTTACTGGACGCCGCTGGCCTATTGGCTGGTTTGCTCCACGGGGACGGCTTTCTTTTTCTATTCCTTCGCGGTGTTTCTGGGAATGTTCACCGGGCACATTCTGACCCTGCCGGTGTTCTACGGGGTGTTCAACGTCCTTGCCTATGCCGCCTATACCCTGTGGACGGCAGTAATGAGCATGTTCTACTATGGCTACGTCTACTCCAACCCGCCGTCGCTGATTATCTGGCTCACCCCTGTGGGCCGGCTGTATACGGATCTGAACTACGGGTGGGGCATTGCAGAGGGCGGAACCTTGCCCTACGGCGCCGTGTTCACCTGCGAGGGTCTGCCCACGCTGGCGGTCTACGCCGCCGCGGGCCTTGTGCTGGCGGTGCTGGCTCTGCTGCTCTATCGCCGCCGCCAGCTGGAGAGCGCCGGGGATGTGGTGGCTGTCCGGGCCATGCGGCCGGTGTTCAAATACGGCGTGGCTCTGTGCTCCGGCCTGTTCTTCGGCTGCCTCACCTCTATCATCCTCAACGGCGACGAGGGTTTCCTCATGGGGGCCATTCTGGCCTGGGGCATCGCGGGCTGCTTCATCGCCCAGATGATCCTCGACAAGACCTTCCGGGTGTTCCGCAAGTGGAAGGGGGCCGCGGCGGTGGCGGCGGTGTTTGCCGCGCTGTTCCTCGTGGTGGGCTTCGACCTCACCGGCTACGAGACCCGGATACCGGACTCCGATTCCGTGGAATGTGTACGCATCAGCGGCCTGTACAGTGCGCCTTACGACAGCGCGGCGAATATGGACGTGGCGCTGGACGACCCCGCCGCCATTGAGGAAATCATCGATCTCCACCGGGCGGCGACGGAGCATCGGAGCGGGGACACCGCAACGGACGGTACTGCGACCGTCTGCTGGAACTTCACACTGCGATACACCCTGAAGAACGGACGCACCATGAGCCGGGAGTACACCGTTGAAGGGCAGGCCGCCGACGAGAACACGCCGGGCACCGTCTACTGGGCCATCAGCCGCATCCGGGCTGACCGGAACATCGCCCGGGAGCAGTATGGCTTTGACGAAATCGAGGAGGCCCGCCAAGCGGGCGCCGAGCTGCAGGTGGAGTATGCCGCAGAGGAAGACACGGAGACGGAAAACCGGGCGGAGGAGGCCGAAGGCGACCGGCCCGCCACAGAGTCCGCGTCCACGGATTATTCGTCCATGTTCTATCAGGACAGTGCCCTTGCGATCTGGGATGCGGTGCTGGCGGACTTCGACGACGGCAATATCGGCGTCCATGAGCCATACGGTCACAGCGAAGCGCGGACACTGTACTTCCGCTGGCAGGTCGATGGGAGGAACGAGACAACAATCATCATTGCCGTGCCGGATACGGCGGTCAGGACCCTTGCCGTCATCGCCGAACTGCAAAGCCCCGTGGATTAACGGAAAATGACACACTCAGGGCCCGCCGTATCCGGCGGGCCCTGAGTGTGTCAAAAAACCTCGTAGAGTTTCGCCGCCGCAGCGGCGAAAGAAATAAAATCTGTTTTCTGCCGCGACATGCGCGTGGCAGAAAACACTTCTCGCCCCGCAAACGTGCGCAATGGACACCATCGGCGGCCATTGCGTGCGCTGCAGCGGGGCGCAATCCTTCCGTCGGAAAAGGCTTTGCCTTTTTCGACGAGCCGAAGCGCCCCGTTTCCGCATGGAAACGGGGCGCTTGACGTATTCAGTTTACTTTCCCGCCAGAGGAAGATATACCGTCATGGTGGTGCCGGAGCCGACTACGCTGGCAAGCTTGATCTCGCCGCCGTACAGAGCCACGATATGCTTGACGATGGCAAGGCCCAGCCCTGTGCCGCCCGCGGCCCGGCTGCGGCCCTTGTCCACCCGGTAGAACCGCTCGAACACCCGGTTCTGGCTCTCGGGCGGGATGCCGATGCCTGTGTCCGCAACGGTGAACACCGCCCGGTCGCCCTCCGTCCCCAGCGTGACGGACACCCGGCCGCCGGGCTTGTTGTACTTCACAGCGTTTTCCATCAGGTTCAGCGCTACCTCACGGAAGCGGTCGGCGCAGATGGCACCCTCTGTTTTTTCGCCGGAGACGGTCAGGGTGACACCCGCCTTGTCCGCCACCGGTTCGAGGAACTTCTCCACGTCCCGAATCACGGTCATCAGGTCGCACTGCTCGCCGGGCAGGGCCCCGGCCACCGTCTCCAGCTCCGAGACCTGCAAAATGTCATCCACCAGTTTGGTCAGTCGGTCTACCTCCACCGAGATCATGGTTAGGAACCGCTTCTGATCCTCCGGGTCCTTCACCATGCCGGAGGCCATCATGTCGGTGAAGCCCTTAATGGAGGTCAGGGGGGTTTTCAGCTCATGGGTGACGTTGGCGGTAAACTCGCTGCGGGCATTCTGCAGTGTCTCGTCCACCTGACGGACGGCGACTTCCGCTTCTTCCACCGGCTTTGCAGTGGTGACGGCCAGCTTCCGGGCCAGCACCAGCGCCAGCAGCAATGCCGCTGCGGCGGCCAGCACCACTCCCGCCGACGTCTGCACCACCAGCCCGTTGATGGATGACAGGGGCATAGCCGCCCGGCCCACCCGGCCGTCAGTGAAGGTCCGGGCCACGTACAGCAGCGTCTCCCCGGTGGTGGCGGAACGGCGCACGTCCTCACCGGAACCGGTGGCAAGAGCCTGCTCCACCTCCGGACGGTCAGAGTGGTCATCCTCTGCCCCTGCGGTGTCACCCAGCACGGTGCCGTCCGCCGCGATGATAGTAAGCCGCTTGTCCGGTGCGGCCTTGGCAAATTGGGCCAGCAGGGCTTCGGTGTCCGTTTCCTCATTTTCCGCGTCCATGACGGCCAGCAGCTCGGTCAGCGTCTGCCGTGCTGCGGCCAGCTCCCGCCGCCGGAAGGCCCAGATGCCCACCACGGAGGAGATGACCACCGCCAGCGCGGCGATCAGGAAGATGGACGCAGTCAGTTTTTTTCTCATATTATCACTCCATCTTGTAGCCCACGGAGCGCACGGTGATGATGTAGCCGTCGCCCAGCTTCTGCCGCAGGGCCTTGATGTGCATGTCCACGGTGCGGGTCTCGCCCACGAAGTTGTAGTCCCAGACGGCGGACAGAATCTCGTCCCGGGTGAGGACGGTGCCCTGACGGGTCACCAGCAGCCGCAGCAGCTCAAATTCCTTGAAGGTCAAGGGGATGTTCTCGCCGTTGCGCGTCACCGTCCGCCCGGCGGTGTCGATGACCAGATCCCGGTAGCGCAGCACCGGGTCCGCCTGCCCCGTCCGGCGGAGAACCGCGTTGACCCGGGCCTGAAGCTCCATGACACCGAAGGGCTTGGTGATGTAGTCATCCGCACCGGCATCCAGCCCGGTGACCTTGTCCATCTCCGTCTGGCGGGCGGTGAGCATAATGATGGGCAGATGCGCCGTCTC
>CAYNEH010000023.1:0-14019 GCA_964396195.1 uncultured Oscillospiraceae bacterium | reverse complement strand
CTTAGCACACTGGCGCTTTTTCTGCGAAAAGAGCCGATGTTTTTGTAATTTCTCCTCATTCACATTTAATTTACAACTGAGCTATTGACAACTTTGGGGGGAGGTGGTACATTATCATTAGCACTCAGGGTAATGGAGTGCTAAACAAAAAGATCGTGAAAGCGGGGCGTGCTGATGGAACTGACCGAGCGCAAAAAGAAAATTTTGCGGGCCGTTGTGGAAAGCTATATCCAGTCGGCGGAACCGGTGGGTTCCAAGGCTCTTCTGGAGCAGACCGATCTGGACGTCTCGTCGGCCACCATCCGCAACGAGCTGGCCGACCTCACCGAGATGGGTTATCTCGAGCAGCCCCACACCTCCGCGGGCCGCGTGCCCTCCCCCAAGGGCTACCGGCTGTACGTCAACGAGCTGATGGAGCAGCAGCGGCTGAGCATGGAAGAAACCCGGCAGATCAATGACGCCCTCCACCTGAAAATGCAGGAGCTGGACAAGGTCATCGATCAGGCGGGACGGGTGGTGTCTCAGCTGACCAACTACCCGGCCTTCGCCCTTGCGGGCGGCGCCCGGCGGATGACCATCAAGCGGTTCGACCTCATCATGGTGGACACGAATTCCTTCATCATCGTGGTGATGACCGATACCAACGTGGTGAAAAACAAGCTGGTTCATCTCCCCTCCGACCTGTCGGAGCCGCAGCTCCAGCTGCTGACCACGCTGCTCAACGCCTCCTTCGTGGGCAAGAATCTGGACGAGCTGACCCCGGAGCTGATGCGGGTGGCGGAACACGCCGCAGGAAGCTCCTACGGGCTGATCTCGCTGGTTGTGTCCTTCGCCATGGAAGTGCTGGAGGACCTGGAAAACAGCGCGGTGTATACCGCCGGCACCAGCCACATTCTCGACCACCCCGAGTATCAGGACGTGGGCAAGGCCCAGAAGCTCATGAATTACCTGTCTGACGAGCCGGATCTGGTGCAGGCCCTGTCTCTCCCGGAGCTTCAGAAAAACGACAATACAAAGATTCTCATCGGCCCGGAAAACGTGGCCGACGAGCTGAAGGATACCAGCGTTGTGCTGGCAAGCTACGACATCGGCGACGGCATGAGAGGCGTCATCGGCGTGGTCGGTCCCACCCGGATGGACTACGCGAAGGTGGCCGCCAAGCTCAGCTGCGTGGCCGATGGGCTGAGCAAGCTGTTCGGGCAGGCTGAGCTGCCGCCCGGCAAGCCCGAAAAGGAGGAATAGTATTTCATGGCAGACAAGAAAGAAAACACGGCCCCCCAGCCGGAGGAAGTCAAGGACGAAACGTCCAAGGCTCCGGAGGAGGACATCCCCGCAGAAGAACCCGCCACCCCCGCTGAGCAGGAGGCACAGAATGCGCTGGCCGAAAAGGAAGAGCAGTACCTCCGGCTGGCCGCCGAATACGACAACTACCGCAAGCGCACCGCGAAGGAAAAGGAAAACACATGGACGGAAGCCAAGGCCCAGACTGTGGCCGCCTTCCTGCCGGTGTACGACAATCTGGAGCGGGCACTGAAGCAGCAGACCACCGACGAGGCCTACGCCAAGGGCGTGGATCTGACCATGAAGGGTCTGCAGGACGCCCTCACCAAGCTGGGCGTGGAAGTAATCCCCGCTCTGGGTGAAACCTTTGATCCCAACCGCCACAACGCAGTCATGCACGTGGACGACGAAGCCGCCGGAGAAAACACGGTGGTGGAGGTCTTTCAGCAGGGCTTCATCTGCGGCGAGAAGGTCATCCGCTTCGCCATGGTGAAGGTCGCCAACTAAGCTGTCTCCGCTGCCGCAGCAACAGCAGCGTTGCAGATAAATATCCCAACTTTGTTAAAAACACTTTCATATATTTAGGAGGAACTCAATTATGTCTAAGATTATCGGTATTGACCTTGGTACTACTAACTCTTGTGTGGCCGTCATGGAAGGCGGCGAAGCCGTCGTCATCCCCAACGCGGAAGGCAACCGCACCACCCCGTCCGTCGTGGCTTTCTCCAAGGACGGCGAGCGTATGGTGGGTCAGGTGGCCAAGCGTCAGGCCATCACCAACCCCGACCGCACCGTCATCTCCATCAAGCGCGAGATGGGCAGCGATTACAAAGTCGACATTGACGGCAAGAAGTACACCCCGCAGGAGATCAGCGCCATGATCCTGCAGAAGCTGAAGTCGGACGCCGAGGCCTATCTGGGTCAGACCGTCACCGAGGCCGTTATCACCGTCCCCGCCTACTTCAACGACGCTCAGCGTCAGGCCACCAAGGACGCCGGCAAGATCGCCGGCCTGGAGGTCAAGCGTATCATCAACGAGCCCACCGCCGCCGCTCTGGCCTACGGTGTGGATAAGGAATCCGACCAGAAGATCATGGTCTACGACCTGGGCGGCGGCACCTTCGATGTGTCCGTGCTGGAGGTCGGCGACGGCGTCATCGAGGTTCTGGCCACCGCCGGCAACAACCGTCTGGGCGGCGACGACTTCGATAAGTGCATCATGGACTGGATGGCCGCCGAGTTCAAGCGGACCGAGGGCATTGACCTGACCGGCGACAAGGTCGCCATGCAGCGCCTGAAGGAGGCCGCCGAGAAGGCCAAGATCGAGCTGTCCGGCGTCACCTCTACCACCATCAACCTGCCCTATATCACCGCGGACGCCACCGGCCCCAAGCACCTGGAGCTGACCCTGACCCGCGCTAAGTTCGACCAGCTCACCGCCCACCTGGTGGAGGCCACTGCCGGCCCCGTCCGTCAGGCCATGAGCGACGCCGGCCTCACCGGCAACGACATCCACAAGGTCCTGATGGTGGGCGGCTCCAGCCGTATCCCCGCCGTGCAGGAAATGGTCAAGAAGCTCACCGGCAAGGAAGGCTTCAAGGGCATCAACCCCGACGAGTGCGTGGCCATGGGCGCGGCCCTGCAGGGCGGCGTTCTGGTGGGCGACGTCAAGGGTCTGCTGCTGCTGGATGTCACGCCGCTGTCTCTGGGCATTGAGACCATGGGCGGTGTCATGACCAAGCTCATCGACCGCAACACCACCATCCCTGCCAAGAAGAGCCAGATCTTCACCACCGCCGCCGACAACCAGACCTCCGTCGAGGTTCACGTTCTGCAGGGCGAGCGCGAGATGGCTCAGTACAACAAGACCCTCGGCAAGTTCCATCTGGACGGCATCACCCCGGCTCGCCGCGGCGTGCCTCAGATTGAGGTCACCTTCGACATCGACGCCAACGGCATCGTAAACGTCTCCGCCAAGGATATGGCCAGCGGCAAGGAGCAGCACATCACCATCACCTCCTCCACCAACATGTCCAAGGAGGACGTGGATAAGGCCGTCCGCGAGGCTGAGCAGTTCGCCGCCGAGGACGCCAAGCGCAAGGAAGAGGTTGACACCCGCAATCAGGCCGATCAGATGGTCTACCAGACTGAGAAGACGCTGGAAGAGATGGGCGACAAGATCCCCGCGTCCGACAAGGGCACCGTTGAGAGCAAGCTCAACGCTCTGAAAGAGGCTCTGAAGGGCACTGACACGCAGGCCATCAAGAACGCCACCGAGGAACTGACCAAGGCTTTCTACGCCGTCAGCGAGAAGCTGTACAGCCAGACCGGCGCTCAGCCCGGTGCGGGCGCTGATGCCGGCTGCGGCGGCAACTGCGGCAGCTGCGGCAACAACAGCGGCAGCGACGACAACGTCGTGGACGCCGACTACGAGGTCGTTGACGACGACAACAAGTAAGCGCGGAGGATAGGCGCACAGGGTTCGCCTGGAACGGCGTGAAGGCAAGATACCAATTTGCACAGCAAATCTGATTTTGCCTGAATCGCAGTGAAAGCGGCCCGGCCACGTGCCCAATCCGCAGCGTAAGAGGAAACACACAGATTCCTTCAATAGCAGGCGGGGCGGGCAACCGCCCCGCCTGATCAAAAAGTTCCCGCTTTCCTCCTGCGGCAGGCGCCCCCGTTCCGGAGCGCCAGGGCACTTCGCCCGCCCGCAGGAGCGGCAGCGGTTCTCGCGGCGGAGCGTATCCCATTTCTCCGTGCCGGTCAATATCACGCACCGGCCCGGGGTTTGACCCCGGCGCGTTTTCTTTGGGATGCAAAACCCGTTTCTTTGGGCGCATACAGAAGAAATGGGTTTTGGTGCTGATCCGCGGATTATCCTTCCGCGGTATGGTAGACGGGGACCCGGTCCCCGCGCATACCCTCCTTATGAGAGGAGTCATAACATATATGGCAGAACAAAAACGAGATTATTACGAAGTCCTTGGCGTTCCCCGCACAGCCACGGACGACGAACTGAAAAAAGCCTATCGCAAGCTGGCCAAGCAGTACCACCCGGACATGAACCCGGGCAACGCCGAGGCGGAAGCCAAGTTCAAGGAGGTCAACGAGGCCTACGAGGTGCTGTCCGACAAGGATAAGCGGGCCAAGTACGACCAGTTCGGCCACGCAGGCGTGGATCCTAACTTTGGCGCGGGCGGCTTCAACGGCGGCGGCTTCGATATGGGTGACATCGACCTGGGCGACCTGTTCGGCTCCTTCTTCGGGGGCGGCGGGTTTGGCGGCTTCGGCGGCCAGCAGCGGCAGGCCAACCCCAACGCGCCCAAGCGGGGCGCGTCCCTGCGGGCCAACCTGACCATCACCTTTCAGGAGGCCATGACCGGCGTTGAGAAGGAAATCACCCTCAACCGCACCGAGGGCTGCGACACCTGCCACGGCACAGGCTGCGCCGCCGGGACCACGGCGGAGATCTGCCCGGACTGCCACGGCGCCGGTCAGATTCGCATCCAGCGGGGCGGCGGCGGGTTCGCCTTCTCCACTACGGCCCCCTGTTCCCGCTGCAACGGCACCGGCAAGATCATTCATCAGCCCTGTCCCGACTGCCACGGCGCCGGTCAGGTGCGCAAGCAGCGCAAGATCAAGGTAAAGATCCCCGCCGGCATTGACGACGGCCAGACCATCTCCATGCGCGGTCAGGGCAACGGCGGCCTCAACGGCGGCCCTGCGGGCGACCTGCTCATCAACGTATCCGTCATCAGCGACCCCCGGTTTGAACGGGACGGCTATGACCTCTACACCGAGCAGCCCGTCTCCTTCACGCAGGCTGCGCTGGGCGCGGAGCTCCAGATCGAAACCATCGACGGCAAGGTGAAGTACAACCTGCCCGCCGGTACCCAAACCGGCACCACCTTCCGTCTGCGGGGCAAGGGCGTGCCCTCCGTCAACGGTCGGGGCCAGGGCGACCAGTACGTCACCGTCCGTGTCACCGTCCCCACCAACCTGACCAGTGAACAGCGGGACGCTCTCACCGCCTTTGCCGAGGCCATGGGCGAGGGAACTACCTCCCACGGCACCCCCGTCCGGGACTTTTTTGAGAAGAAGAAAAAGAAAAAATAACGGGTTGTTTCAGGGCCTGCCGCCATGCGGCAGGCCCTGTTTTTTGATGCTTTTTCGCATCAAATTTAGCCCGTTAAATTTTTTCGTCACTTTTCTCAAATTCAGGTTGCCAAACGCCGCAGTTTATTATATAATTGTCAATACCGGCTCACGTATCCGGAGCCGGACTACCCTCAAATCGTAAGGAGTGGAACAAGTTATGAGCTATTCTCCGCAAAACATTCGAAATATCTGCCTGTTGGGACACGGTGGTAACGGAAAGACCACCCTCGTCGAGAGTTTTCTGTACTTGACCGGCGGCACCGACCGTCTGGGCAAGCCCTCCGAGGGAAACACCGTTTGTGATTATGATCCGGAGGAGATCAAGCGGCAGATCTCTATTTCCGCCGCCGTCGCCCCCGTGGAATATAATGGCTGCAAGATCAACGTACTGGACACCCCGGGCAACTTCGATTTTGCCGGAGAAGTGGCCGAATGCCTGACCGTCGCCGATGCGGGCGTTCTGGTCTGCGCCGCCAAGGGCGGCCTGTCCGTGGGCACCGAGCGCGCGTGGCGCTATCTCGACCAGAAGAAGATGCCCCGCATCATCTACATCTCCAAGATGGACGAGGACAACGTAGACTACAACTCTGCCTTCAATACTCTCCGGGAGTATTTCGGCAAGAACATCGCCCCGCTGGTGGTTCCCATCTGGGATGAGAACAAGAAGGTCACCGGCATCGTGGATGTGCTCCACAAGCGCGCCTACGAGATGAATGGCAATAAGCGCTCCGAGATTCCCCTGCCTGAGGACAAGGTGTCCGTGGTTGACGAGATTTACGGTCAGCTCATGGAGTCCGTGGCCGAGACCAGCGAGGAGTTCATGGAGAAGTTCTTCGGCGGAGAGGAATTCAGCTACGCCGAAATCATTCAGGGCCTGAAGGCCGGCGTCCGTGACTGCTCCCTCATCCCCGTGGTGTGCGGCTCCGCCTCCACCGGTCTGGGCACCATTGCCCTGCTCAACGCCATCGTGGACCTGCTGCCCGCCCCCAACGAGGCCGCCCCCATCATGGCTGAGGACGAGGATGGCGAGCCCATGGAGTACGTCGTCTCCGCCGGCGCCCACCCCGCCGCCTTCGTGTTCAAGACCGTTGCCGACCAGTACGGCAAATTCTCCCTGGTGAAGGTCATCTCCGGCTCCCTCACCCCCGACATGACCCTCGTGAACGCCACCACCGGCCTGAACGAAAAGCTGGGGCGCCTGTATATCATGAAGGGCAAGAAGACCGAGGAGACCAAGGAGCTCACCTGCGGCGACATCGGCGCCATCGGCAAGATGGATAAGCTCAAGACCGGCGACACCCTCTATGACGCCCGCAAGTACGTCAAGCTGCCGCCCATCCCCTTCGCCGAGCCAAACTACGCTAAGGCCATCAGCCCCAAGACCCGCGGTCAGGACGACAAGATTGCCGCCGGTCTGTCCCGCCTCAATGAGGAAGATCCCACCTTCTCCGTGGTCAACAACGCCGAGACCCACCAGATGGTGCTCACCACCGCCGGCGATATCCAGACCGACGTGCTGGTGTCCAAGCTCAAGACCCGCTTCGGCGTGGATGTGGAGCTGAAGGAGCCCCGTGTTGCCTACCGCGAGAAAATCCGCAAGACCGTCTCCAAGCAGGGCCGCCACAAGAAGCAGACCGGCGGTTCCGGTCAGTTCGGCGACGTGTGGATCCGCTTCGAGCCCAACCCCGAGAGCGAAGAGCCCGTGTTCGCCGAGGAGGTCTTCGGCGGCTCCGTCCCCAAGAACTTCTTCCCCGCTGTGGAAAAGGGCATCAAGGAAGCCTGCGTCCACGGTGTGCTGGCGGGTTATCCCGTAGTCAACCTGAAGGCCGTTCTGTACGATGGAAGCTACCACCCCGTGGACTCCTCTGAAATCGCCTTCAAGACCGCCGCTCAGCTGGCCTATAAGGCCGCCCTGCCCGAGGCCAACCCCGTCCTGCTGGAGCCGGTGGGTGAGCTGAAGGTCACCGTCCCCGACAACTACATGGGCGATGTCATCGGCGACCTGAACAAGCGCCGGGGCCGCGTTATGGGCATGGAGCCTCAGAGCAACGGCACTCAGGTCATCGCCGCCGAGGTGCCTATGGCCGAAATGACCACCTACTCCATCGACCTGCGGGCCATGACCCAGTCCCGCGGCACCTTTACCTTCCACTTTGTCCGCTACGAGGATTGTCCTCCCGCGGCGCAGGAGAAGGCCATCGCCGCCGCGAAGGCCATGGCGGAAGAATAAAGAAGCGCGGAGGATAGGCAGGCGCGGGCATTTCTGCGGAAATGCCTTACCGGCTGACGCCGACGCGCCTTCCGGGGCGCGGTTTGCCAGTGGCAAACGTCCCGCGCCGACCGAAGCGAAGCTGAGACACCAGTTTTCCCGGAGACCCTTTCCGCCCTACGGGGTGGACGTGGGATAGCTTGCGACGACGCGTGAAAGCGACCCGGCCATGCGCCCAATCCGCAGCGTGACAGCAAAAGCACGGACATTTTCCTCCCCGCCCTACGGGGTGGACGTGAGTAAACTTGCGCGCAAGCGCAGTCCGGCCATTTCCCGCAGCTTAACACAAACAAAAACCCACCCCGCGGCATCGCCGCGGGGTGGGTTCTCTTTATTTCCGTTTTCCGTGATATGGCGTATACCCCTTGGCGAAACCGCCCTTCCGTCTGCCGCCCCGTCTCCGGCGGACGATCTTCCGTACCACCAGCACAATGATGACGATGAGCAGGACAATCACCGCTCCGGCGATGAGGGTGAACTTGTTGGGGCTTTTCAGCATTTCCACCGGGTTCAGGCTGGCATACACCAGCTTCCGGCCGTCGGGCTGGCTGTAATACTCGTCCATCTCGCCGCCCATGGACTGGAGATAGGTGGCAATGGCGTACCATTCCTTGACCTCGTTCCCGTTTTTGTCATGAACGATGTAGTCCTCCAGCCGATCCATGTCGATGGCGTTCCCGTCGGCATCCCGGGCCGTGATGGACAGCAGGCCGAAGGAGGAGCTCTCCACCGCCCCCAGCATCTGCCCGCAGTACAGCCCCGTCACCACCCGGTAGAGCTTGCTGTCATCGATTTTCTCCGTGGTTTTGGTGCCATCGTCCTGGGTGCGCACCAGCCAACTCCGGGTGACCTTGTTGAAGATCATCCGGCTGGTGTTGTACTCATACCCCACGCCGGAGCAGTACAGCCGTGCGGCGCCCATGAGGTCAGACACGGACGCATCAATTTCCATGGCAGTTTTCAGATCCTTGCCGGTGAGGTACACCGCCACCAGCGGGTAGCCCGGCACCTTGTCCGCGCCGATGCCCAGCGACGCTGCGTTGAACACGTCGGACACCGTGACGTCCCCCACGGGAATGGACTCCCGTATGACGCCGGAGGCAGTGAGCGCCATGTCCACCTGTTCCCCCGTGGCCTGCTCCGCCGCCCACTTGTAGGCGTCGGAGAACAGATCGCCCAGATCGGACTCGTGGTGACTGGCGTATACCTCATCCACCGTGTCAAAATCATAGCTGTTACGAACCAGCACCTGATCGAATTTCATGTTAAATTTGGAAAGGTAGCTCTTCTCCACCTCACCCTTAGCTTTTTCAATCCAGCGGGCAATCGCGGCGTTGCCGGTGATGGTGTCATCAATAGGAATCAGCTCGTAACTGAGCAGCTCCATCACGCCGTCGTCCCGGCGGTTCAGATTGAGCACGCCCAAATTCTTGGAGTACTCGCCGCAGGACACGATATAGGTGTCGTTGACCATGATGGGCTCGTTGAGGGTGGTATGGGTGTGGCCGGAGATGATAACGTCGATGCCCTTCACCTTTTTGGCAAGCTCGTAATCCTCCCCTTTGCCCTTGCCGTCAGTGCCCGCATGGGACAGGCAGATGACCACCGGCTCCACGCCGTTGCGCTCCACGCAGTCGGCCACTGCCGCGTCCACCACCCGCTGAGTGGTCTCGACGTGGTCGTGTAGAATCATGCCGGACATGGGGGCGCATTCGTCGGAGTTCACGCCCATGACGCCCAGAATGGCATACCACACGCCGCCGCGCTCCAGCAGGATGTAGTCCGACACGCCGTAGTTGGCGAAGGCATCCCACACGGCCTGTGCTGTCTCGTCATAGCCCTCCTCGCCCTCGGCGGGGGGCAGGTAGTTGGCCTCCACGATGGCGGGCACCTTGTCACCGCTGTCCGCCGCGGCATTCAGCATGGACGCAAGACCCTCTGCCCGGTAGTCGTACTCGTGGTTGCCGAAGGTGGTGGCGTCGTAGCCCATCTGCCCCATGACCCGCAGCTCGAGGGCAGAGTCCGCATAAGCCGTCTGAAACAGGGAGCCCATGGAAAAGTCACCGCCGTCCACCAGCACCGCATCGGGGTACAGCGCCTTCTGCTGGTCGATGACGGTCTTGAGCCGGGCATAGCCTCCGCTGAAACCGCCGCCTTCGCCGTTGGCCGCCGGGAGCAGGTGGGAGTGCATATCGTGGGTGAACAGGACGGTGATCCGGGTGCCGTCCCCGGCCTCCTCCGCCCCGGCGGGGAACACCGCAAGGGACATTGTGACAAGCACGGCAAGGCAT
This sequence comes from uncultured Oscillospiraceae bacterium, assembly GCA_964396195.1. GTDB lineage: Bacteria > Bacillota > Clostridia > Oscillospirales > Oscillospiraceae > Enterenecus. The sequence goes on along the minus strand of CAYNEH010000023.1, from coordinate 4,017 downwards.
ACCGCCGTCAGACGCCGAAGCAATTTCATGGTCACGGCCTCCTCTGAAAAACTGGTTGAATTTGTTTAGCGCTACCATTTTGCCACATATCCTGCAAAATAGCAAGGGATGCGGCGAAAATGCCCCGGCCGCCGTCAGAATTCCGCCGGTTTCCCGCAATTTGGCGCGATGCTCCGCCCGCTCGCCCCGCCGGGCAAAAAAGCGCCCCGCCGGAACTGCTCCGGCGGGGCGCGTGGTGTTTCAGTCCTTGCGGATGTGGACGTGGTTGTTGATGTGGTTCATGCAGTAGCAGTAGTATCCGTCGCACTTGGAGCAGTAGCGGAACTCCATGTTGGGGTCGTCCACGTCGGTGATGCCGCAGACGGCGCACTTGTGGCGGTAGCCGCCGGTGGCCTGGGCCTGCTTCTGTGTCTGCCGCCGGGCGTGCTGGAAGTTGATGACCTGCGGATCGGCCTTCCGCCGGACCCGGCCGAACTTCTCTGTCCAGTGGGGCCACGTGAAGATGAAGAAGTTCACGAAGCTGGCCAGCGGGATGAGGGCCATGACCCACATGCCGTTCGCCGCATAGCGGATGACGTCGTACAGGATCATACCCACGTCCAGCAGAGCCATCCACTTCATCTTGATGGGCACCACGAAGAACAGCAGCACCTGCATGTCCCCGTACAGCGTGGCGATGACGAGGAAGATGGACAGGTTGATGTAGTAGATGCTGCTCGCGCCCAGAATCAGGCCGGAGATGATGGACAGCACCACGCCGGACAGGTAGAACACCGTGAACTTCGTCGTGCCCCACGCCCGCTCCAGCGACTGGCCGATCCAGTAGTAGAAGTAGCAGCTGAGCAGCAGCCAGAAGGGGTTGCTGTCGCTGGGCAGAAAGACGAAGGTCACCAGCCGCCAGATCTGCCCGCGGAAAATGGCGGACCGGTAAAAGGCCAGCCACAGGCTGGCAGACCTCAGGGGCGTGAACTGGAGCACCATGTCCAGCACAAAAACAATAATCTGCCCGATGACCACATACAGCATCAGATTTGGGATGCCGAAGCGCGGGTGCTTCGCGCAGAAGCGGTCGATGGGGCCGTAGCCGTTGCGGTAATTCAAAGGATGACCTCCCTCAGGATATGTAAGCCATATTATAGTCTCTTTCCCCGGAAAAATGTCTAACAAAGTGTAAACGATCCCGGCAGAACTGTGTTTCGTACAGTGTACCACACCTGACCCTCGCCGTAAATAGACGTTTTACCGCCATCTGACAGGATACCCCTTGCCAATCTGCACTCATTCTGATACAATGGTTCAAAATGAACCATCAGGGAGGAACCGCCATGGTCATCCACATGACAAAGGAACAGATGTATACCCGGGGCGGCATTCTGGACGAGATCATGGACACCGGCTTTTCCGCCTCCGGCCTTGTGGACACGGAGGGCCGTCTGGTGCGCTACTCGCTCCCCACCCTCCGGGATCTCCGGCTGACTCATGAGGAGTGTGTGGGCCGCCCCATCGAGGAGCTGGACCCGGACACCCATCTGGGGCAGGTGGCCCGCACCGGCGTGCCCGAGGCTGACCGGCTGGTGCTCATGCACGGCAAGTACCACATCATCACCGAGCTTCCCATCTACGATGGGGAAGAGCGCATCGGCGGTCTCGGGATGCTGTACAGTCTGGATACCAACAAGCTCAAGCGCGCCCTGACAACACTGGCGGACAACCACAGCCAGAGTGCCGCCCTGTACGACAGTCTTGCCCGGGCCTCCGGTTCCTACACTTTCAATGACTATATCGGCGAGCATCCCTCCGTCCGCGCCCTGCTGGATCAGTGCCGTCAGGCGGCCCTCACCCGCTACCCCGTCCTCATCACCGGCGAGACGGGCACCGGCAAGGAAATTCTGGCCGGCGCCATCCACTCCACCGCCTTTCCCAGCGGCAGCGCCCCCTACGTGAAGATCAACTGCACCGCCATTCCGGACAACCTTATGGAGTCCGAGCTGTTCGGCCACGAAAAGGGCGCCTTTACCGGAGCTGTGACGGCGAAAAAGGGCAAGTTCGAGCTGGCGAGCGGCGGTTCGCTTCTGCTGGACGAAATCGGCGAGATGGATCTGCGGATGCAGTCCAAGCTTCTCCGTGTGCTGGAGGAAAAGGAGTTTGAACGTCTGGGCGGCAGTCGGATGCTGGTCATGGACACCCGTGTCATAGCCTCCACCAACGCCGACCTCCATGCGCTGGCCGCCGCGGGCAGGTTCCGCTCTGACCTCTATTACCGGCTGTCCACCATCGAGATCAGCGTCCCGCCCCTGCGGGAGCGCGCTTCGGACATTCCGCTGCTGGTAGAGCACTTTGTCCAGCGGGAAAACCTCCCCGTCCGCTTCGCGACCGACGCACTGGATGTGCTCACCGCCTATCGCTGGCCGGGCAATGTGCGCCAACTGCGCAACGTGGTGCTCCGTCTGGGCATCAGCGCCTCGGGCCAGACCGTGGGCGGGGAGCAGGCCGCCGCCGCCCTCCCCCACGACGGCGAGGCGTTCTCCGCCCCCGTCTCTGCCGGGCTGCCCGCCCCATCCACCATGGAGGCCGCCGAGCGTCAGGCCATTCTGGACGCGCTGGAGGCCTGCGGCTACCGTCAGGGACAGGCGGCCCAGCGGCTGGGCGTGGGCCGCACCACACTGTACCGCAAAATGAAAAAGTACGGCATTGCCCCCCGCCGGGGGCTGGAATCCTGAGCTGAGCCGTGATATAATATCAAAAACTTATCTTTTCTCCGGAGGACAACGTCATGGATTTGAAAGAAACGCTGCTGGAAAGCCGGCCCGCCTACGACGGCAAACTGCTCCACGTCCGACTGGACACCGTACAGCTCCCCAACGGCAAGACCACTTTCCGCGAGGTGGTCCGCCACCCCGGCGCGGTGGTCATCGTCCCCATCGACAATGACGGAAACCTGCATCTGGTGCGGCAGTTCCGCTATCCATGCGGCCGGGCAGTGCTGGAGGTACCCGCCGGCAAGCTGGAGCCCGGCGAGGATCCCTTTGCCGCCGCTCAGCGGGAACTGAGCGAGGAGACCGGCGCTCGCGCCGGGAGCTGGATCGAATTAGGCCGTCTGCTGCCCACCCCCGGCTTCTGCGACGAACTCCAGCACCTTTATCTGGCCCGGGACCTGACCTTCGGCGATACCCACCCCGACGAGGACGAATTTCTGGAGCAGGTGACCGTGCCCTTTGACGAGGCCGTGGCCATGGCGGCGGACGGCCGTCTGGAAGACGGCAAATCCGTGGCCGCCATCCTGCGGGCGGCGTACCGGTATAAGGAGGACTGACCATGGGCAAAAAGATTCTCGTGGTAGAGGACGAGAAAAATATTGTGGACATTCTGGTCTTCAATCTGGTTCGGGACGGTTATGACACGCTGGAAGCCTACGACGGTGCCACCGGCCTGAAGCTGGCACTGGAGCAGGATCCGGATCTCATTCTGCTGGATCTGATGCTGCCGGAAATGGACGGCTTCGAGGTCTGCCGCCGTCTCCGGGCGGAGGGCCGGGCCACCCCGGTCATCATGCTCACCGCCCGCGAGGAGGAGACGGACAAGGTACTGGGCCTTGAGCTGGGCGCCGACGATTACATCACAAAGCCCTTCTCCATGCGGGAGCTGCTGGCCCGGGTGAAGGCCAACATCCGCCGCACGGGCATGACCGCCGCCGCACCCTCCCCCGCCGCCGGGCGGCTGGAGCTGGGCCGCATCACCGTGGACCCGCAGGCAATGACCGTCAGCAAGGACGGTGAGACACTGGAACTGTCCCAGCGGGAATACGAGCTGGTACGCCTGCTGTCCTCCCACAAAGGGCAGGTCTTTTCCCGCGAGGCTCTCATGGAGCAGGTGTGGAATTACGAGGGCTATGTGGGTGACGTCCGGGCCGTGGATGTGGCCATCCGCCGCCTGCGGGAGAAGATTGAGGACGATCCCGCCGAGCCGAAATTCATCGTTACACGCCGGGGACTTGGGTATGTGTTCAATGCTTAAAGC
>CAYNEH010000022.1:9179-14237 GCA_964396195.1 uncultured Oscillospiraceae bacterium | reverse complement strand
CTCCGGTGCGTCCTCCCCCGGCTTTCTCCGTCGGCGGGCCGGGGCGGACAGCTTGTCCACCAGCTCCTTCCGGGACATGGGCCGGGCGGACAGCAGCTCCACTGCGCGGGCGTTCAGTCTGCTCTGTCCGGCGGCTTCGGCCAGCGTCTCCGCCTCGTCCTCCGTCAGCTCCTTCCCGGTGTAGAGGGACAGCGAGACCACCTCGCTCTCCCCCACCCGGAGCAGAGAACCGTCCTCAAACCAGACCAGCCAGCGGCCCGCCTTGTGCTTGGACGGCTCCAGCTTTGCAATCTTCATAAGCGCCGCTCCGCTTACCCTTCAAAATCGTCGGCGGACACGTCTACCGCCCGACCCGCGGCCTTGGCCGCGATCTGGGACTGACGGCTCATGAGCTTGAAGGAGTTGGCCCGGATCTCCGCCTCGATATGGTCGGCGATCTCAGGATTCTCCTGAAGGTACTTTTTCACGGCATCGCGGCCCTGACCCAGACGGTTGTCACCCATGGAGAACCAGGAGCCGGACTTCTGGATGATGTCCAGCTTCACCGCCAGATCCACCAGCTCACCCGTCTTGGAGATGCCTTCGCCGTACATGATCTCAAACTCCGCCTCGCGGAAGGGGGGCGCGACCTTGTTCTTGACAATCTTGACCCGGGTGCGGTTGCCCACCACCTCGGAGCCGTTCTTGATGGCCTCCACCCGGCGCACCTCCATGCGCACGGAGGAGTAGAACTTCAGCGCCCGGCCGCCGGTGGTGACCTCCGGGTTGCCGTACACCACGCCGACCTTTTCGCGCAGCTGGTTGATGAACACCACGATGCAGTTGGTCTTGGAAATGGAGCCGGCCAGCTTCCGCAGGGCCTGACTCATCAGGCGGGCCAGCAAGCCCACGTGACTGTCACCCATGTCACCCTCAATCTCTGCCCGTGGGGTCAGCGCCGCCACGGAGTCCACCACCACCACATCGATGGCGCCGGAGCGCACCAGCGCCTCGCAGATCTCAAGACCCTGCTCGCCGGTATCCGGCTGGGAGATGAGCATGGAGTCGATGTCAACACCCAGCGCCCGGGCATAGGTGGGGTCAAGGGCGTGCTCGGCGTCGATGAAGGCCACCTCGCCGCCCCGCTTCTGGGCCTCGGCCAGGATGTGCAGAGCCAACGTGGTCTTACCGGACGATTCCGGGCCGTAGATCTCGATGATACGCCCCTTGGGTACGCCGCCGATGCCCAGCGCGATGTCCAGCGACAGCGAACCGGTGGGGACAGCCTCCACCACGATGTGGGCATTTTCGCCCAAACGCATGATGGAACCCTTGCCAAAGTCCTTTTCAATCTGGGAGATCGCCGTTTCCAGCGCTTTTTTCTTATCCGAAGCGGGCGCCGGGGATTCCATCGGCTTTTTCTTGTCTGCCATGCTTCATCCGTCCTTTCCGATTCCGCGGGTGCTTTTTCGCTTCCCACGCGCTCAGTCTCTCACGTATCAAGTCCAATAAAACGTACTTTAATTCAGAATGCCTTCCACCACGCGCCAGTGGTCGCCGGGGTCCTTGAATGTCTCGATATTCTCATATCCCTGCCCCGCCATGATGTACTCCACCGCCGGAGCCTGATCGTAACCGATCTCGAAGGCCAGCATCCCACCTGGGCGCAGGGCAGACTTCCAGCCCGAGGCCACAGCCCGGTAAAAATCAAGGCCATCCTCTCCCCCGTCCAGCGCCATCACCGGCTCATAGTCCCGGACGGAGGCGTCCAGTCCGGCAAGGTCACCGGTCGGGATGTACGGCGGGTTGCACAGAATCAGGTCGAAGTCCCACAGCGCAGAGGACGGCGCTTCCAGCGCATTGGCGCGGAGGACGCTGACCTGCGCGGTCAGATTGCACCGCCGGACGTTCTGACGGCACACCCGCAACGCATCCTCCGACCAGTCCGCCAGAATGACCCGGGTGTTAGGGCAGCTGGCCGCGATGGCAAGGCCCACGCATCCGCTGCCGGTGCACAGATCCAGCACTCGCGCCCCATCGGGCAAATTCTTCACGAATACGATGCCCCGGTCCACCAGCGTCTCGGTGTCCGCCCGGGGGATGAGCACATCCCGGCAGATGTCCAGCGTCAGGCCATAGAACTCCCACTCGCCGATGATGTATGCCACCGGCTCACCTGCCAGGCGGCGATCCATCAGCTCCCGGAAGCGGCGCTCCACATGGTCAGCCACGTAGAGGTTCATGTCCCGGAAAAACTGGCTGCGGCTCTTGTCCGCCGCAAAGCACAGCAGCTCCCGGGCCTCCAGCTGGGCAGCCTCCACTCCGGCCTGCCGAAGCTCCCGGCGGGCGTCCAGATACAGATTGTTGTAGGTGGTGGCCACCTGCGTTCCCTCCCTTTTACCAGCGGTCCGCGCCCTTCTCCTTGGGCAGCACCTGCTTGAGCGCTTCGATGCCCACCTCAATCATGGAGTCGTCCGGCTCAAAGGTGGTGAAGTTCTGCATCCACATGCCCGGCGCCCGGAGGAATCGGCACACCGGCCCGTCATGTCCGCCCACATAGCGGTTGAACTCATACGTAATGCCCACGATGATGGGCAGCAGCAGCAGGTGCAGCAGCATCCGCAGCCATGTGTTCTCGATTTTCAGCGGCGTGAAGATGACGATGGACAAAAAGATAGACACCACGATAACCACGAACAGGAAGCTGGTGCCGCAGCGGGGATGATGCCGGGGCTGCTTCCGGACATTCTCCACCGTCAGCTCCAGACCGTTCTCATAGCAATAAATGGTCTTGTGCTCCGCACCGTGGTATTCAAACACCCGGTGGATGTCCTTCGTTTTGGAGCACAGGTACAGGTACCCCAGAAAAATAGCCACCTTGACGGCGCCCTCCACCACGGAGCGCACCCACAGAGGCATGGTCTTCCACACAAGGCCGATAAGGCCGGTGATTGCGGTCGGCAGCAAGATGAACAGCCCGACGGAAAACGCCACGCCCAGTACCGCCGCGATGGCGATGAGCAGCGAAGCGGCCTTTTCCTCGGAAAAGTGCTCGTTGATCCACTTGTCAAGGCCGGTCAGCTCCTCGTCCCCCACCTCCATCTCGCCGGAAGCGTCGGCGGAGTACATCAGCGCCTTGACACCGTAGTACATGGCAGAGCCAAAGGTGACAATGCCACGCAGGAACGGGAGCTTCCACACTTTTTTCCGGGGCTTGATGTCCCACGTGGTGATGTCCATCTCTCCGTCCGGCTTGCGTACCACTACCGCCCGCCGGTCCGGCCCCTGCATCATGATGCCCTCGATGAGAGCCTGTCCGCCGCAGGTGGTCTTGAATTTTGTCTCGCAGCTCTGAGGATCTTTCTTTGCCATGAATCAGTTTCTCCTTACGGGGCGCGGCGCGCCCCAAGACAGTTTATCAGAAGATGACTCTCTTTGCAACTCTTTTTAGAACTTTTGTTCTACTGCTCATCAGTAGGCAGACGGATGATGGCTACGCAGCCGCCGCCCTCGGCGTTGGCAAGCTCCAGCGTTCCGCCGTGGCGGGTGATAATCTCCTCGCACACTGCAAGGCCGATGCCGGAGCCACGGGCCTTAGACGAGCCCTTGTAGAACTTGTACTTCACGTGGGGCAGCTCCTCCTCGGGGATGCCGGGGCCGTAGTCCCGGATGCGGATGACCACATCCTCCCCCTCCAGCGCCACGGACACATCTACCCGACCGCCGGACCCGCCATGCTTGTCCGCGTTGTCCAGCAGATTGCAGAATACCTGCCGCATACGCTCCGGGTCTCCGGTCACCATGGGGAGGGGCTCGTCCGGCTCGGTGTACCGCAGCTCCAGCCCCTTGCGGCGGAAGAACTCCCGATAGGTATACACCGCATCCTCCAGCTCGGCGGTGATGTCCAGCGGCTCCACCGACAGGTTGAACCGCCCGGCCTCGATGCGGGAGAATTCCAGCAGCTCCTCCACCATGTTTGTCAGGCGGCGGGCCTCGGACACGATGATGCCCATGCCCTTCTTCACGTCCGCGGCGTCTCGGACCTCGCCGTTATACAGCGTCTCCGCCCAGCCGTTGATGGCGGTCAGCGGGGTACGCAGCTCGTGAGACACAGAAGAGATGAACTCAGACTGGGTTTTTTCCGCCTGATCGATCTTCATGGACATATCGTTGATGGCATCGGTGAGCTGACCCATCTCGTCGTTGGACTGCTTTTCCATCTGGATGCCGTAGCTGCCCGCGGCGATGCGCTTGGCGGTCTCCGTCACCCGGGACACCGGCTCCAGAATGGAGCGGATAAAGTAGTAGTTGGTGAACCACACCAACGCCAGCACGCACAGGCACACCAGCGCCGTTAGCGCCGTGATATACAGCATCTGCCGGTCTACCTCCCGCAGGGAGGTCACCAGCCGGGTGACACCCACCACCGAGCCGTTTTTCATCACCGCCACGGAGACGGCCATGATGCGCTCGTTGGTATAGGCATCGCGGCCCGTCCACGTCCCCACCCGGTCGTTGGGGTTGGCCGCACTGTTCAGCGCCTTCTGAATATCCGGCGTGTCCGGCGAGGCCCGGGGCACGTCCAGCAGGGATGACATGAGCACACGGCCCGAGGTGTCGAGAAATTGCAGCTCCATGTTGGACTTGGTGAAGTCGTTGTTCATATAGTAGCGGGCAGCACTCAGGTACTCCCGCTCACTGCTGTAGTTCTGTAAAAAGCTGGCAGCGGTGGAGGCCTGGGTCTCCATGCCCTCGCTGATGACCTGATAATAGGAGGAGTACATAGCGGTGACGAAGGCCACACCCGCCAGCAGCAGCACGGACAGCACCACGGCCAGAGAGTTGAGCATCCAGCGGCGGCGCAGGCCCCGGGCCTGCTTTATCCGGGTCTGCTTCCGGGTCTCGGTGACAGCGGCTGTCTTCTTTTTTTCGCCTTTTTTCGCCCGTTCCTTTTTCTGGCGGGACTTGGGCTCACTTTCTTTTCCCGGCCGCTTCTTTTTCTCCGTTTTTTCCATGGTGCTCACCTCCTGTTTCTCAGAATTTCAATGAGTGCAGCGCAAAAATCGTCTGACGGAAACG
>CAYNEH010000022.1:6756-9079 GCA_964396195.1 uncultured Oscillospiraceae bacterium | reverse complement strand
CTCCTGTTTCTCAGAATTTCAATGAGTGCAGCGCAAAAATCGTCTGACGGAAACGTGGGCTGCTCGGGACGACGCTCGAGGCTCTGCCTTACAACCCCCACTTATAGCCGTAACCCCATACGGTGGTGATATAGGTGGGGTTTTGTGCGTCGTCCTCGATTTTGATGCGCAGGCGGCGGATGTTTACGTCCACAATCTTCAGCTCGCCGATGTAGTCCTTGCCCCAGACCGCGTCCAGAATTTCCTCCCGGGACAGGGCCTTACCAGGGTTATCCATAAACAGCTTGACAATGGCGTACTCCACCTGCGTAAGCTTCACCCGCTGGCCGTTCTTCTCCAGCGTCCGGTTGCGGACGTTAAGCAGGAAGGGCGGCTGAACGATTTCGTCGGCATCCCGCACCATCTCGCCCCCCGTCCGGCGGTAGAGAGCGTCCACCCGGGCGGTCAGCTCCGCCGGAGAGAACGGCTTGGTCACATAGTCATCCGCGCCGGTCATCAGACCCGTGACCTTGTCCATCTCCTGCGTCCGGGCAGTGAGCATGATGATGCCAATCTGGGCGTTGCCCGCCCGGATGCGGCGGCAGACCTCAAAGCCGTCCATGTCGCCGGGCAGCATGATGTCCAGCAGGGCCACCTTAACGTCCGGGTTCTTCCGGATCTGCTCCAGCGCTTCTTCCCCGTCGCCGGCTTCGATGGTCTCGTACCCCGCCCGCTTCAGGTTGATCACCACAAAGCTGCGGATGTTGGGTTCATCCTCTAAAACCAGAACCTTTTTCATGGCTCGTATCCTCCCTTCGTCAGGTGTCGTCGTTGAACCACTCCGTGGTGATGAGACTGAACCGCTCCTTGAGCTGGTCAGCACTCAGGCCGCAGTCCCAGCCTTCCTTCATAAATTTTACGGCGAATGTGGCGGTGTTGGTGCTCAGAATCGGCTCGCGGCCGTCCTTTCTCGCACGGACCTCCCGGTTGTTGCCTGTCAGGCGAAACACGGTCATGAACGGTGCGGCAACACCGTCGTCATCCCAGTGGTAGAAGGTCACGGACCATTCGCCGCGGTAGCTCTCCTCCGTGTTGCGCTCGGCAGAGATGTGCCCCGCCCAGTCGCTCGGCAGTACAATGTACCAGCCGTCGTTCACCGCGTGATAGGTGATGCAGGCCACGGTGGCGGAGCCGTTCCGGTCGAACTGCCGCCAGTAAATGACCCAGTGGGCGGTGCTGTTGGAACTGAGGGCGGGCAGCATCTGGGCCACGGGTACTTCCAGCACGCCGTCGTTGTTGATGTCGGTGACGCCAACGGACTCGTAGTCCCGCAGGGTGTCGTTGCTCACGCCGCTGTCCGCGTCGAGGGTCACGTTGACCAGGCCGCCGTCCTCATAGGCAAAAATGTCCGTCACCTGACCGGATTCGCGCTTGGACGTGATGTAAATAGCAGGCAGCCGCCCGACCAGCACGCCGGTGCGGACAGAGTCCACGTCCACCACTCCTTCGGACAGGTTGGCAGAAGATGTCAGCACCAACATCCCGTCTTCATAGGTGTAACAGGCGGCCAGGCTGTGCTCGCTGCCGGTGTCATCCCGCTGGATGACGATAAGCTCCCAACGGTCATCCCGGTTCAGATCCGTCAGCACATAGCTTTCGTTATAGGTGGTGTGGGCAAGCTCCACCGCCCCCATGGGGCCCAGCTCATACACGGACAGGACGTTGGCCCGGGTGGTCAGCTGCCAGCTCACCACTACCTCCTTATTTCCATCCCCCGTCAGGTCCTGATAGGCAATGGAGTTGACGCTGGTGCCCTCACCCTCCAGCTTGTACGCGATGTTGTACGCCCCGTCGTTTCCGGCGCGCAGCAGGTAGATCTTCAGCGGCTTAGGGTCATCGGCGGAGTTGCTGCGGAAAAAGGCTACTGCCGTCTCCTCCGTCCCGTCTCCGTCCAAATCCAGCAGCTGCACGGCAGAGGTGTTGCTGCCGGACAGGGGCGCGGCCTGCTCTACGTCACCCGCACTCACGATGGTCTGGATGGTGGTGTTCAGGTTTTCATACCCTTTCGGAAGCTGGGGCTGGGCGTAAAGATCCTCCGCCGACTTAAACAGTGACATGCGGCACCCGGACAGAACCAGCACCAGCAGCAAGCCGACCGCAAGACAGCCAAATTTTCGTTTCACAGTGCCGCCCCCTTTCCTCAAAAGCGCATGACAACCAAATTTTATCATTTCATCCTGCCTATCATAACACATATCCGGGAACAATGGTATGATTTTTTGTAAAAATTCATCTGGAATTTGCAAATGGCGGAGCGCAGAAATTTTTGTAAACACAACAAAAA
>CAYNEH010000022.1:0-6656 GCA_964396195.1 uncultured Oscillospiraceae bacterium | reverse complement strand
CATTCCATAGCGCAGGTGTCCCTTCCCAAAAATCGGAGATTTTTGGCGATAGAACCGCAAGCAAACAACAAAAAACAAGAGTACGGTAGAATTACCATACTCTTGCATTTTGGCACGCCCGAAGGGACTCGAACCCCCAACATTCAGAACCGGAATCTGACGCTCTATCCAATTGAACTACGGACGCATACACCGCGTTTCATAACGCTCATATATTATAGCAACTATTTCCCAAAATGTAAAGGGGAAATTTTCGAATGCCCGAAATTATTTTGCTGATACTCTCGTTGATGCCCCGTGTGTCGTCGTTAATCATGTCCGCCATGCGCTGGGCGATGGCCGCACACTTTCCGCCGGTCATGTCCATATCGCCGAACCCGGTCGGGTTCCGGGCGAGCACGGCCACCACCGTGCCGCCCTCCCGCATGATTATTCTCTGCTCCCGACACAGCGCTCTTTTTACTCTTCCAGCGAAAAATACCCGCTCCGGAAGTCCATAGTCCATCTGCGTCCGGTCAGAATATCCGCGCCGAAAAGGCCGGTCATTCCTGTGCCCTCCGCACCGCCGATCTGCTCAACGATGTCAATATCGGACAGCGTGACCGCCGCTCCGCCGATGTGAATGCGGAGCTCTCTGACGGTGTGCACCTCCATCAGCCGCTCCGAGCCGACTCCCTGAATGCGCTCCGTCCGGGCGGTCACGTTCTCCGCCCGGGAAAGCCAAGTGCGATCCAACATGGTTTCCGTGTGGCCGCAGTCAAAGCCGATGGGAAGCGTTTCACTCCCACTCGTCACATTCACCATGGGAAATCGGTTCCAGCGGAGCCGATCCGAAGGCGGCATACTGCCGCCCCGCCCGACCGAAACGGTGCGTTTTGCCATATCGAACCGCCAGCACAGCCGGGAGATTACGTCCCAACCCAGCATCATCTCTCCCGGAAAGGGATTTCCTTCGTCATCGCACCCGAATTCGAGCATTTTGTCCGGCAAAATTCCCACGTTGAGTTCCGTAAGCGCGTGATTTGCCACCGTCAGCCGCTCCAGCCGGCCCGTCCGGAATTCAAAGGTCGCGCCGGTGTTGTTGCCCGCACGCAAATTCTGCTTCGCAGCTGTGATGCCCGCACGCCGCGCCGTGCGCTCTGTCACAAAGGACATGGCTGCGCCGGTGTCGAACCACGCTGTCACCTCCGCCCCGTTGAGCCGGACCGGGAAAAAAATCAGGTTGGCAAAGGGCTTGTCCGAGAAGCAGATCTGCTCTATTTCACCGCTCATTTCTGATGCAGCTTCGCCGCTGTCAGGGTGTTTTTCATCAGCATGGCCCGGGTCATGGGACCGACGCCGCCGGGCACCGGCGTGATGTAGGACGCCTTCTCCGCTGCTTCGTCGTAGCACACATCGCCGCATAGCTTTCCGTCTTCGTTCCGGTTCATGGCCACATCGATGACCACCGCGCCGGGCTTTATCATGTCAGCGGTGACAAGGCCTGTCCTGCCCACAGCGGACACCAGAATGTCGGCGGAGGCCGCCAGCTCCTTCACGTCCGGAGTTTTGGAATGGCACACGACCACCGTGCCGTTGGCATGGAGGAGCAGCATGGCCATAGGCTTGCCCACGATGTTGGACCGACCCAGCACCACGCAGCGCTTGCCCGACGGGTCGATGCCGTACTCCCGGAGCATCTCCATGATGCCGCCGGGGGTACACGGCTGGAACACCGGCTGACCGATGGTCAGCTTACCCACATTGTAGGGGTGGAAGCAGTCCACGTCCTTGGACGGGTCGATGGCCAGCAGCACCTCTTGCGCATCAAAACCCGCGGGCAAAGGAAGCTGCACCAGAATGCCGTCGATGTCCGCCCGGCTGTTGAGCACATCGATAAGCTCCAGCAGTTCCTGCTGGGTGGTGGACGCCAGCAGTGCGTACTCCTCGCTGTAAAAGCCGCACTCCTCGCAGTCCTTCCGCTTGCTGTTCACATACACCCGGGATGCCGGGTTGTCTCCCACGATGATCACCGCAAGGCCGGGCCGCCGGGGCAGCTGCGCCGCCTCCCGCTTCGCCTGCTCCTTGATTTTTGCCGAAAGAGCCTTTCCGTCAATTCTGATCGCCGTCATGGCTGTTATTCTCCTCTGCGTTTTCTGATTTCGATTCGTTCTTCTTCCCCCTGTCCTCCGGCCGGATGGGCGGGGTGGGCGGCCCGGCGGTTCTGAACCGGACGGCCATCAGCACGACGGCCGTCGCCGCGGACACAAGGCCCAGCATCTGGGAGGTGCGCAGACCGGTGTTGAAAAAGTACAGGCTGTCGGTGCGCAGACCCTCGATGGCCGCGCGGCCAAGGCCGTACCACACGATATAGGACAAAAAGAGCTGCCCGTTGAACCGGCGGCCCTTCCGGGCAATAAGCACCAGAATGAGAAAGCCCAGCAGGTTCCACAGGGACTCGTACAGGAACGTGGGGTGGACGCCCAGTGTGCCGTCCAGAATCTGCTGGTACTGGGTGCTGTCCACCAGTCCCTTCCACAGCAGCTCGTTGGCAATGGACTCGGAACACATCCGCCACGGCAGCGCGGTGACGCCGCCGTAGGCCTCGATATTCACAAAGTTGCCCCAGCGCCCCACCAGCTGCCCGATGAGCAGGCCAAAGCAGCCGATGTCCGTATAGTTCCAGAAGTTCTGTTTCCGCACCCTGCAGTACACCGCCACCGTAGCCACCGCCGCGATGACGCCGCCGTAGATGGCAAGGCCGCCGTCCCAGATAGCCACGGCCTCCCCCCAGTTGAAGGAGCCGTCGGCGTTGGTGTACAGGGACAGGTAGAAAATCACATAATAGGCCCGGGCGCCGATGATGGCCAGCGGCACGGCGAAAAACAGCATGTCGATCAGCTTTTCCTGATCAACACCGAACCGGGGCGCCCGCCAGTAGCCGTAGGCAACCGCCAGCAGGAAGCCGCAGGCGATGATGATCCCGTACCAGTGGATGGGCCAGCCGAACACGCGGAACGCAATGGGGTTCAGCTCAAATTCCAGCCCCAGCCCGGGAAAGGTCAAAATATTCGTCATGGTCATTCCCCTTTTTCTCTCGGTTACTCCTTGGGGCGGATGACGGCGATGGCCGACCGCTCCCGGGTACACCACGCCCGGAGCAGCGCCTCGCCGTCCTCCCGCTCGATGCTCTGATACACCTCCGGGAAACGGAAGTAGTCCTCCCCGTCGAAGTGACTCATGGCCATCTCCACGCAGGTATCCTCCAGGCTGTTGAGCCGGCGGACGGTACCGCCGTAGGCGGCTTTTTTCTGCCGCTCCCACAGGGCGGGGTCGATGCCCTCCCGGGCAGCCCGCTCCGCCGCGGCCAGCACCCGCTCCAGCACCGCATCCGGGTTCCGGCTCTCGCCGCCCACGGTGAGGAATGCGCAGCCCGGCGCGGCCTCATAGCCGCTGTCAAAGGTGTTGTTGATCAGGCCCTCTTCGTAAAGCTCCGTATAAAGAGGGGCCGACGCGCTGAACAGCACGTCGCACACCAGCTCGGCCACCAGCTCCTGCCGCATGCTGTCGCCGGGCTTCGCCCCTTCGCCCTTGAAACCGATGAGGAACTGGGGCGCGGAAACCTCCATCACCCGTTCCAGCCGGGGCATCGCCGCGTTCTCCGGCTCCTTCTCACCGTAATCCGTCTCCGCCGGGGCGGTCTTGCCCATGGTCAGCACCTTCCGGGCCACCCGGGACACCTCCTCCGGATCCACGTTCCCGGCGGCGCACAGCACCATGTTTCCCGGGTGATAGAACGCCTCGTGGCACTGGTAGAGCGTATCCGCCGTGATGGAGGCGATGGACGCCTCCGTGCCGATCACCTTCTGCCGAATGGGGTGATGGGCATACAGGGCCTCCAGCAGCATATAGTAGATGGCGGAATCCGGGTTATCCTCGCCCATGCGCAGCTCCTGAAGGATGATGCCCTGCTCCTTGTCCACGCTCTCCTGCGTGAAATAGGGCACGGAGACAAAAGACAGCAGCATTTCGAGGTTTTCCGCGAACCGCCGGGTACTCTCAAAGTAATAGCCGGTGATGTCCGACGAGGTGAAGGCGTTGTTGTCCGCCCCGTTGACCGCCATGATCTGAAGGGCGTTGCCGTCCTCGGTGTCGAACATCTTGTGCTCCAGAAAATGAGCCACGCCGGCAGGGGTGTCCTGCCAGTGGCCGTCCGTCTGGCGGAAACGCATGTTCATGCCGCCGTAATGGGCGGCAAAAAAGGCAAACTGCTTGCCGTACTCCGGCTTTTCGTCCACGTAGATATGCAGGCCGTTGGGCAGCGTCTCGTGCCACACCGTCTCGCCCAGCGCGGGGTAAAATACCTTTTCCATGTCAGGCGTCCTCCCTTCCCGCAAGCTGATACACGGTGTCCAGCTCCACGGCCCGGGCCACCCGGGCCACGTCCTCCGCCGTCACCTGCTCCACCGGCTCAATAAGGCTCTCCGGCCCCGCGAGAGGGCCGCCGGACAGCAGCTGCGCCGTCCAGTAATCCTCCAGACGGCCCTGACTGTCCAGCGCTGCGCGCAGGCTGCTGGTCACACCCTGACGCGCCGCCGTCATCTCCTCTTCCGTGAACTCGCCCCGGCGCACCGCGTCCAGCTGGGCGAGGATTTCTTCCTTTGCACGGCCGAATTTGTCGAATTCCACGCCGGAAGATACCACCATCAGCCCCTTGCGCTTGTCCATCGCGGAAAAGGCGAAATAGCACAGGGACAGCTTCTCCCGCACGTTCATGAACAGCTTGGAGTTGGAGGAGCCGCCGTACAGGTTGTCCATCACCAGCAGCGCCGGATAGTCCGGGTGGGACACGGTGATGCCGCCGGTGCGGAAACCCAGCGCAAGCTTTCCCTGCGTCACGTTCATGTGATCCGTGACCTCCCGGACGGGATGGCCGGGATGAACCTTTACCTCGCACTCCAGCGGGCAGATACGATCGCAGATCAGCGGGGCGAAGCTCGTCCGCACCGCCTCCTCCACCCGGTCGGGGTCGGCGGCGCCGCCGTAGTAGAACACCACCCGGGCGGTGCGCAGCAGCGTCTGATACTGTGCCCAAAGACGCTCCGCCGTCATCTGCTCTGCCTCCTCGGCATTGCCCAGCTTATCCAGCGCGTAGGCCTCCCCGGCGCACATCTCCTGGGTCAGCCGGAAAATGGACCAGCTGCGCTTTTCGTTCACCCTGGCGCGGATCTGATCGGCCAGATTGGCCCCCTCGCTGCGGACGAAGTCCTCCCGGAACACGCCGTTCTCCGTGGCAGGGTCCAGCAGCAGCTCCCCGATGAGGGCCAGCACCGGCTCCAGCACCGCCGTTCCGTCCAGCGCGTAGCGGTCGTCGATAAAACTGGCGGAGAAGCAGACACTCTGGCTCTCCCCCCGCTGGCGCACACCGGGGCCGACAGACGCGCCGTACAACTCGTCGGTGGCCAGCGAAATGCGCTCAATGTCCGGATGCAGGCGGCTGCCCCGGTAGAGCACGTCGCCCAGCAACGCGTTGGCCGTGGCCGTCTCCGCCCGCAGCGGAACGGTCAGGGACACGCTGAACACCCCTGTTTTGAATTTATCGGTTCTGACTGACAGCAGATCTACCCCGTCGGCCAGCGGCCTGCAAAACATTTCCATGTTTTTCCTCCTTTGCGGGCAGTTGCAGATATTATACTACATTCCTTCCCATTTGACACCTATAATTTTCACTTTGCCGCCCTTGCGCCAAAGAAAAACGCCCCCGCTTCCCGGGCCGGGAAACGGGGACTCATTCATTTCTTCCGGGCTTTGGACGCTCCGCTCGCGGACGTTTTCCACTGCTCCGCCGCAGACAGAAGCTCCTCCGCGCCGCTCAGCGCCGTGTCGGTCACATGGTCACCGTTGGTGAGCCGGGCAAGTTCCTGACGGCGGTGCTCCCGGTCCAACCGCTCCACCGCGGTGAAGGTCCGGCCGTCCGCCTCACCCTTTTCCACAGAGAAGTGGACATCGCCCATGGCGGCAATCTGGGGCAGATGGGTAACGCACAGCACCTGCCGCTCCCGGGCCACCTCGTACAGCTTTTCCGCCACCTTCTGAGCCGCCCGGCCGGACACGCCGGTGTCCACCTCGTCAAACACCATGGTGGTCACCTGATCGTTTTCCGCCAGCACGTTTTTCAGCGCCAGCATGATCCGGGCCAGCTCGCCGCCGGAGGCGATCTTCTGGATCGGTTTGAGATCCTCGCCCACGTTGGCGGACATGAGAAAGCGCACCTCGTCCATGCCCGTCTCATCCATGCCGTCCTCCCCCGGCTTGGGAGCAAACTCCACCTGAAAGCGCACCTTGGGCATATCCAGCTGCTTCAGCTCCGACTGGATCCGCCGGGCCAGCTCCTCCGCCGCCTTCCGGCGTTCGTCGGAAAGTATCTTTCCTTTACCCTCGGCTTCTTTCAGAAATTTCGTCAGATCTTCTTCCAGCTTTTTACCCCGCTCCTCGGAAAACTCGATCTCGTCCAGCTCCGTGCGGCACCGTTCCAGATAGCCCAGCATCTCGTCCACGCTGCCGCCGTATTTCCGCTTGAGCCGGTAGAGGGTATCCAGCCGTCCCTCCACCTCATCCAGCTCGCCCGGGTAAAAATCAAGGGAAGATTCCGCGTCACGAACCTGCTCCGCCAGATC
>CAYNEH010000021.1:0-14237 GCA_964396195.1 uncultured Oscillospiraceae bacterium | reverse complement strand
GCAGTTTGCTTTTCTCTTATGATACACCGCAGAGCGGCTGTTTGTCTCGCTTTTTGAAAATTTCCGATATCAGAAATTCGCAAAAGATGATTTCTGTACCCGCGGGCAGATTGCGGCTTTCCGCTGTCAGTATCCTGTGAAGTGAATGAGCAGCCCCCCCGGAAACTGCGGCTGAATTGCCCCGGATCGGGCAGACAGTACTGCCGAACGCGGATGGTCCGGCTGACGGACAGGAAAATTGTCTGGTTTGACTTGCCTTTTGGTTTATGATATAATTCTGAAAAATTCAAACAAATATACAACTTGAATTATGTGGTTTGTACGAAAAAGGGGTGCAACACATTGGATTTGCATAATATCCGTATTTTTGCTTTGTGCATGCAATACCTCAGCTTTTCCAAAGTAGCGGAAGTGACATTTTCTTCACAGTCTTCTGTCAGCAAGGTAATTGCATTTCTTGAGGAAGAAGTGGGCGGCAAGCTTTTTCTGCGCAACAGTCGCCGGATCGAGCCGACTGCTCTGGGAGAGGCTCTTTTGCCCTATGCAGAAGCGCTCCTCACCAAAGAGGATGATATGCGGGGGTTTTTGCATCAGTTTCACTCCGGCGCGGCAGTAGTGCCTCTGATCATCGGTGTGGCCCGATTTTTGACTGCATCACCAACGGATGGCCTGCTTCTGCCCCTGATGGACTCGGTGGATTATCTGCGGCGGCTGCACCCGGAGTCGGACGTGAAGATTGCTTATTTTGAGGATTGCCAGCTGGACGACCTCATCAGAGGAAACCGCATTGACGTGGCCATCACTGCGGTTAATAACAGCTTGATTGCGGAACGGGCCTATGCAGGAATGGATTTTTTGCAGCTGAATGAAAACGACAATTATTTGCTGGTTCTGACGGATGGCGCGGAAGATCAGCAAATTGAGGATATTCTGCCGAAGCTGGACTGTATTTTCTCTGTGGGCGATCAGATTGCTCTGAGTGTGACCTACGAATTTCTGAGAAGAGTCAAGAGGCCCATTCGCATTGAAACCTGCGACAACTGGAGCGAGGTCATCATTAAAGTAAAAAACGGCCAGGGTGGGACTATCTTAGGTGCTTCCACTGCGAAGTTTGGTGTCCAATGCGGGCTGACTGCTATTCCCCTGACGAAATATGAAATAACTTCATCTCTGTTTGCTATATGGAAGCACGGGTCGGGTATGCTCAACGAAGAAGCGGTATATCTGATGCGAAACGTTTTCAACAACATGGAATAGCAGGAATTCTAAAATCGAATAAATGAGCCGGTTTTGAAATAGTTCAGCGCCGGATTTTGTGCACAACACAAAATCCGGCGCTGATTTTTTCTGCTTTTTGCTTTTCTGCACATATTCGAAATTGGAATTTTTCCTATTTTGCCGTCGGGATAACAACCGTTCCATTGTTCCGGGTTCCGCTTCATCCGGCAAGTGACTATACTCAAGGCAAGCAAGGGGGAGCTGATCTTTGCTCCCCAAGACATAAAGGAGGAGACAGCAGCGATGAAAGAACGTGTCCCCATTCGAGAGGATCTGTTTCGCACCAGAGAGGATGGCAGCCTGGTTTTGCTGGGCGCAAAGTGTACGAAGTGCGGGCACATATCATTTCCCAAACAGGCGTTTTGCACGAAGTGCCTGTGTGAAGATCAGGAAGAGGTTGAGCTGAGCCGGGAAGGCGAGCTGCATACTTTTTCCATCCTGCGCGTCAGCGACAATCATTTCAGTGCGCCTCATCCCATCGGCATGATCAATCTGCCGGAGCGGGTTCGTGTCACCGCGCCTTTGGTCTACCGTGAGGATGAGCATTACGCCATCGGGCAGAAGGTGCGCGTTGTACCTGACGATCTGTGGGAGGAAGAAGACAGGATCGTCACCGGATATCGTTTTGAGGTGGTGGAGGACGAGAAATGAACGGATTGAGAGAAGTATATGTCCTGGGCATCGGTCAGACCAAATTTGCCCGGATGAAGGGCGTCAGTCCCATTACGCTCGGCATTGAGGCCGCCAAAGCCGCCATTAAGGATGCCGGCCTTTCCGACCCCAGAAAGCTGGAGGTGGCCTATGGCAGCCGCTCCCGCGACGACACCCAGACTGCGGAAAATATCATGCAGCACATCGGTGTAACCGGTATCGAAATGCATAATACAGAAAATGCCTGTGCGTCCGGCGGCGGTGCGGTAAATCTGCTGTGGAAGGACATTGCCTACGGAGTGCATGACATCGGGATTGCGGTGGGCTGCGAGTCCATGACGGCCATGCCCAAGGGGCTTGTGGGCGTGGCCGAGGAGGACCTGAACGGCGAGCTGGGGATCCGCATGCCGGTGGTCGGCGCCATGAATGGCCTGCGATTTATCTATGAGCGGGGCGGCACTCTGCGGGATCTGGCGTATCCCTCTGTAAAAAACCACAAGAACGCCTGCGGCAATCCCTATGCGCAGTATCAGAAGATTATCACTGTGGAAGATGTTCTCAACGCCCGGATGATCTCTGACCCCATTGGCGTGCTCCACTGCTGTCCCACTTCAGACGGGGCGGCCGCCGTCATTCTCTGCACAAAGGAAATCGCTCAGCAATATACCACAAAACTCGTTAAAATGGCGTCCTCTGTGGTACTTACAATTGGATATGAGTCCTTCGAAAATTCCGTCACTGACGTTCCGTTTATCCGGGACATTTCCTATCTGGCCTACAAAAAAGCCGGAATCGGGCCGGAGGATCTTGACCTTGTGGAAATGCACGACGCCTTTGCACCGGAGGAACTGTATGCCTATGAGGCGACCGGCGTGTGCCCGGAGGGCGAATGCATGAAGTTTATTGCGGAGGGCAGCGCGGAGATCGGCGGCAAGTGTGCCTTCAGCCCCAGCGGCGGCCTTCAGTCTCTGGGTCACCCCTTGGGGGCGTCCGGTATTCGAGTGGTCTGTGAGGTGACGCAGCATCTGCGCGGCGAGGCCGGTGCCCGGCAGCAGCCCGGTGCCCGAGTCGGCATGGCTCAGATGATCGGCGGCTATCTTACCGGCCTTGGCTGTCCCACCGTGGGCGCCTGCCATATTCTTACCATTTGATAAGGGAGGAGTCAAAGTTGATCAAGAAAGTAAATCACATCGGCTTTGCCGTACACAGCATTGATGCCACACTGGAAATGCTGAAGAAAAATTTCGGTGCAAAAGAGCTCGGCCGGATGGAGTACCCCACTATGGGGCAGGTGTCCTGCCTTGTGGCCATCGGGGAGTCCCGCTATGAGCTGATGGAACCCATCGGCGACAAGGGCGTTGTCCCCAAGTTTTTGGCCGCCCACGGGGAGGGTTTCCATCACATTTCGCTCCTGACCGATGATCTGGATGAAGAGATGAAAGCGATGGAAGCGGCTGGTACTGTGATTACCGCCAAGATGCACGACACTTTCTTCACTCACCCCAAATCCACCGGCGGGATCGTTTATGAGGTTACTGTGCGCGAGGACTGACCCGTACAAGACGGTGCAGCCCATCCAATAAAAACAATATTTTTTAATTAGGAGGAATTTATAATGGGAAACCAGAGCAATGATCGCCCCATCGAGAAAGCCGTACTGCGCTATGTGCATGAGGACTACGGCAACAAGAAGGCCGACGAGATCAACGAGCGGCTGACCCCCTTCGCTGAGACCGACGCCGGCAAGCGCCCCGATTTTCCTCTGGCTAATTACATCTTCCCCAAGGATGCCACTTTTGAGGAGTATTCCGAGATCCTGAAGCCTTGGTTTGAGATGAAGCTGGAGAATGGTATTCTGGAAGCACGCGCCCATACTCCCGGCCATCCCGGCTTTGTGTGGAACCTGACCTCTCATATGGCAGTCCATAAGCTGTTCCAGTATGTCGGAAGCGACCGTGATGTTGAGATCATGATTTTCGGCGGCTCCGGCAAGGACTTCTTTGAGACGATCGGCCCCATCGATGAGTACCGTGACGCCTCCAAGCCGTTCGTTCCCATGGATGAGACGGAGTCCCGCTATAATTGGCAGCTTCTGGAGCATTCTTATATTGATGGCACCACTGACATTGAGGCGCAGGTCAACCTCCCCATCCCCCTGATCACGGTGTGGAACGGCGGCGGCTTCCACTCTGACCTGTATCTCTACAGCGATATTACCATCGCCACCAAGGACGCCTGGACCACGGATACCCATTTCCGCCTGAACATGGTGCCCGGCGACGGCATCCAGATCGCGTGGCGCGAGCTGATGGGCCGCAAGCGTTTCTCCTATGCGGAGCTGACCGGCGAGGTCATTACCGCTAAGAAGGCGCTGGACTGGGGCATGGTAAACGAGATTGAGACCGATGTGGAGTCTGCCTATGCCCGCGCGCACGAGCTGGCTGATCTGATTATGCATTCCTCTACCCGTGAGACCAGACGCCTGACTACCGCCATTCTTCGCCGTCCTTGGCAGAAGAGTGTGTACGACGAGCTGCACGGCTCCTTCGCGACAGAGATGTGGGCTACCCTCAGCGAGGCCTCTCCCCACTATCCTCTGTACTGGGAGGGCGCCAAGGCGCAGGCCCGCGCTACCCTTGCCGCAGAAGAGAAGGGCAAGGTCGTTCGGCCTCGTCTGGGCAAGTTCATCGAGGAAGACCCCATTGTTTAAAACAGCATGAGAAAAGGCGGGCCGTTGGAGCAGCCGCTCCAACGGCCCGCGGCGATGAAAGGAGAAGATTTTAATGGATCCCATTACCAACTATACAATGGACTATCTGCGCGATACTTACCATTACTGTTCCAATCTCTGGCGCAGCGGCCTTGCCAATCTGCCCCCCGCCATTGTTACCTGCGCCATCACGGGTGCAAATGGCGGCAAAGAGGTCAATCCGAATCTGCCTGAGACCATTCCCGAGCAGGTGGAGTCCACTTATGAAGCCTATAAGGCCGGTGCAGTCATGGTCCACATTCATTGCCGCAACCCGAAAAATACGGCCGAGTTCTCTATGGAGCCGGAGCTTTACCGGGAGCTGAACGCCAAGATTCGCGAGAAGTGCCCGGACATTATCATCAACAACACCGCCATCTGCGGCCGCAACGTCATTCCCGAGCAGGGAGTGGTCACTGAGACCAAGAGCAGCCTGATCGAGACCCATGCCGAGGTCAGCAGCGTGGATGTGTCCAATTACTTCTCTCACATCAAGCTTCCTGCCCGCCCCGGTGTCCCCGGCCGGGAGAAGGACATCGTGATGGAGCGCGGCTACTGCATCTCTCAGGGAGACGCTATGGAGGCCTGCCGCCGCTTGAGCGCCAACGGCACCAAGCCGGAATTCGAGTGCTTCCAGATGTCCGATCTGCACTATCTGAAGTGGCTGGTGGAGAATGGCTACAAAGATCCCTTTGGGGCGCCCCACTGGGTCCAGTTCGTCTTTACCACCGGTTCCAACTGGCCCACTCCCGAGTTTATCAGCACCCTCAAGCAGGTCGTGCCCAATAACACCGTCCTCGGTATCATCGCTGCCGGTGCCCAGCAGTTCCCGATTCTGGCGCAGGCGCTCATCATGGGCGCTCATGTTCGCGTCGGTATGGAGGATAACGTCTACATTGAGAAGGGCCGTAAGGCGGACAGCAACGCCCAGCTGGTGGAGAAGATCTGCCGCCTGGCCGATGATCTTGGTCGCCCCCGCGCCACCTGTGAGCAGGCTCGTGCCATGCTCGGTCTGGGTGCACCGCGCAAGTATGGACTCTAAAAACACATTCGTGTTATAATGCGTCAAAATATAAACCTCTTAGCTGAGTTGGCATAACCTTATAGGAAAACATCGCAAACATCTAATTACCAGTCTGCCGAAATCGGCATATGATTTCGCTGCATCACAGAGGGAGATGTATTCATGGAAAAGAAAAAGAGCTTTGCATTTGGTTGGAGTATGGTAGCATTTGCGTTCCTTGGCTTCTTCCTGACCACATATTTTGACGTTATGTCACCCAATGTTTTTATTCCCGCTTTGGCTGAGCGCGGCATTGATTCTGCCGCCCTGCTGAGCGCTCACTCCATCGGCGGCATTTGCGGCGCACTGCTGGGAATTTTGCTGGGCAAGATTATCGAGAGCAAGGGGCCCAAGAAAGTCTTTGTTGTCACAGCCATTATTTCCGGTGTCAACTTTGCCATGCTGGGTTTCTCAGCTTCTCAGATTCAGGCGGTTATTCATGTGTTCCTGAACCAGTTCCTGGTTCTGGGATACAGCATGATGTCCCTGCTGGCACTGATGGCCCGGTGGTTCCCGCGCAAGAAGGGTGTCGTTATGGGCTTCATCACCTCCGGCTCCATCGGTTCCGGCGTTGTGATTTTGCCGCTGGGTCAGGCGCTGCTCGCCAGTTACGGCATTGGCATTTCTAACACAGTAATTGGCGGTATTCTGGTCGTGTTTGCTGTCATTGCCATCTTCTGGGTCAAAGATACGCCTCAGGAGGCCGGCCTTGAGCCTGATAACCAGCCATACACGGCAGAAGAACTGGCTCAACTGGAATCCAACAAGAATTTCAAAAGTTCCTGGACCATGGGCAAAGTGTTGACCTGTCCTGTTGTCTGGGTCGTGGTTCTCTGCGCCGGGCTGATTACAGTCGGTAACCTGGGTACCCAGACCTCCGGCGTCGGCATTCTGACCGAGCGCGGCCTGACTTCCACCATGGCACTGACTCTGGTGGGGGCCGGCGGTGTGGTCGGCTTTATCGGCTCCAACCTCTCCGGTATTCTGGACCAGAAGACAAACTCCTACATTTCCAGCATGGTGCTGTATGCGGTCGCTACCGCCGGCCTGCTCATGATGTGGTTTGGCACTGGTATTGTGGCCGGCATCGGCTTCTGCTTTCAGGGGGCTGTGGTTGGTTCGGTGAACAATCTGCTTCCTTCCCATATCATCACTCGTTTCGGTGCCGAAAACTATGATGCAATTTACGGTATCTGCTGCCCCATCAATCGTCTGCTGGCCAGCTGCGGTTCGTTGATTATGTCGTTCAGCCTTTCTTCCACCGGATTTTACCACACCGGTGTTGTTATCGTAACCGTACTCTCTATGGTTGCGCTGGTAGCATTCATTTTCAGCGGCGGAACCAAGCATGTCCCTGCTCCCGGTACCAAGACCGCAAAGTAAGCATCTCTGCTTATGGCGACTGCATAGAGGCCGGTATGGATGAAAAATCGGCAGGCGAAGCAGGCCAATGCTGACACAAGGCGGGACAATGTCCAACCGGCTCTTCTGTCAGGGTATCTGCTCGGCACCGAAGAATTGACAGCGTGAAAATGCCGGGGCGGTTATTCCGCTCCGGCATTTCTGCGCATAAGACCGGCAGGGCTTTTAAGCGCAGTTCGTCGAAAAAAGCAGGCCTTTTTCGACGGGCAGCATTTCCGTGGATGAGCTGATGAAAGCAGAACAGGCATGACCGAAATCATGCCTGTTCCAGGAAAATCCGATTTTGCTGTTTTACCAGCAGGGGGCTTACGCCGCCCTTTTTTTATGCCTCCCTGGCGCTGAACTTCTCCAGCAGGATATCCGGATAGTAGGACAGTTTTGCCTTCCGCAGCCCCTCAAGACCCATGTCGTCCTCACGGTTGAAGTAGGCCACCTCCGGGTGGGTGGATCGCACCCATCTGGCCATTTCCCGGTTGATGACGGCGTAAGCGCCCTGAATCTCGCCGTAGGCCTTCTCAAAGTGGACATTGTAGCAGTCCGCTGTGGTCATGCTGCCCATGGAGAAGGCCAGCACCCGGCCCTCAGCCCGGATCAGGCCTCCGGACACGCCCAGCTCGTCCATGTGGCGCAGGGCGGTCTCAACCGCGTCCTTCTCGTGACCCAGATTGGCGTCCGCCCGGTCATCGGCCACCTGTTCGGCGTACCACTTCTCCTCCATGTCGAGGCAGTCGGCAATGTTGTCCGGGCCGATGGGCTCGAACATCCAGTCGGGGAACTGGTCGCAGAAGCGGCTGATGTGGTTGCGCTTGGCGTGGAGCTTTTTGCCGGACAGGTCAGCCAGCTTGTCGATGGTATAGATGTAGTCAAAGCCGTCCCGGTCCTCCTGAAAGACGAATCGGCCGGGGAACTCCGCCTCCAGCTGGGCTTTCTGCTCCGCCGTCAGGCAGATGAGGGTGAGGTGTGCGCCGTGGGCCTCAGCGTCCGCCTTGGCAGCATCCAGCGCCGGGGCGAGGGGGCCGGCGCCCATGGGAAACAGGTGGCTCAGGCCCGGACTGCCCATCATCTCCACCAGCAGGCGGTCGCCCACCCGGGCGATCTTCTGGGGGTAGGCAGTGCTCCAGAGATAAATACTCGCAAAATTGTGTTCACAGGCCCGGCTGCCCTCGTGGGAAAGCAGTTCGACCACCCACTGGCGGTCGCTTAGCTCCGGGCGTTTGAAGGTATCCATAAAAACTTCCTCTTCTGATGATGATTCTTTGCCGCTCCGCGCGGCTCGCTACATCATAGCACATTTATAATGAAATGGCAATCACTGATGCATTTTCTGCCGAAGTTCCGCCGCTTTGTGACGGCGTTCGGACATAAAAGAGCGGCGCAACCGATGTTGTGCCGCTCTTCGCCCGCTTTCGGGCGGTTTTTACTTCGCGTACTCGATGGCCTTGGTCTCCCGGACGAGGTTGACCTTGATCTGGCCGGGGTACTCCAGCTCGTCCTCGATTTTCTTGGCAATCTCCCGGGCAAGGAGCACCATGCGGTCCTCGGAGACTTCCTCGGGCTTGACCATGATGCGCACCTCGCGGCCGGCCTGAATGGCGTAGGCCTTCTCCACGCCGGGGAAGGAGGAGGTGAGCTCCTCCAGCTTTTCCAGACGTTTGATATAATACTCTACGTTCTCCTTGCGGGCGCCGGGGCGGGCGGCGGAAATGGCGTCCGCCGCCTGAACGAGGCAGGCCACAATGGTCTTGGCCTCCACATCGCCGTGGTGGGCCTCGATGGCGTGGACAACTTCCTCGCTCTCCTTGTACTTCCGGGCCAGCTCCACGCCGATCTGCACGTGGGAGCCCTCCACCTCGTGGTCGATGGACTTGCCCAGATCGTGGAGCAGGCCGGCCCGCTTGGCCAGCGTTACGTCGGCGCCGATCTCGGCGGCCAGCAGACCCGCCAGATGGGACACCTCGATGGAGTGGCTCAGCACGTTCTGGCCGTAGCTGGTGCGGTAGTGCTGGCGGCCCAGCAGCTTGACCAGCTCCGGGTTCAGGCCGTGGACATTGGTCTCGAACACGGCGCGCTCGCCCTCGGCCTTGATGGTGGCGTCCACCTCGCGCTTGGCCTTCTCCACCATCTCCTCGATGCGGGTGGGATGGATGCGGCCGTCGAGGATGAGCTTCTCCAGCGCCAGCCGGGCAATCTCACGGCGGACAGGGTCGAAGCAGGACACGGTGATGGCCTCCGGGGTGTCGTCGATGATGAGATCCACGCCGGTCATGGTCTCCAGCGTGCGGATGTTGCGGCCCTCGCGGCCGATGATGCGGCCCTTCATCTCGTCGTTGGGCAGGGGCACCACGGACACGGTGGCCTCGGCCACGTGGTCGGCGGCGCAGCGCTGGATAGCCAGCGCAATCTGCTCCCGGGCGTAGGTGTCGGCCTCCTCCTTGAAGCGGGCCTGAATCTCCTTGAGCTTCACGGCCTCCTCGTGGGTGACTTCGTCAGCCAGCTGGTCGATGAGGTAGTGCTTGGCCTCCTCGGTGGTCAGGCCGGAAATGCGCTCCAGCACCTCGAGCTGGCTGCGCTTGATTTCGTCCAGCTCATCCTTCTCCGCATCCAGCTCGGCGAGCCGGGCGGAAACCTGATCTTCCTTCTTCTCCAGATTTTCCGTCTTGCGGTCCAGATTTTCTTCCTTCTGGTTCAGGCGATTCTCCTGACGGGACAGCTCGCTGCGGCGATCCTTGACCTCCTTCTCGAACTCCGTGCGCTCCTTGAGGATGATCTCCTTGGCCTCCACGGTTGCCTCGCGCTTCTTGTTCTCGGCGTTTTTGATGGCCTCGTTCAGAATGCGGCGGCCCTCCTCTTCGGCGGAGCCGATCTCCCGCTCGGCCGTCGCCCTGCGGCGCTGATAGCCTACGAGTACGCCGATGCCGAGTCCGATGATCAGCGCGACGATAATCAGGATTACAGCTAAGATAATTGACATCATGTTGGTTTCCACACCTCCTGTTTGTGGTTTTTCTCTCTCAAATTCAAAAATAAGACGCGATGCGCCGAAACGGCACACCGCGATAACTGAAAAACCGCCCCGCTTTTGGGCGCGGTATCTGAGTGTCATATTGTCATATATTGCGTGATAAAAAATATATGAAAACGCGTCAAGCGGCGCTTTGATCGCTCAAACAGGCGAAAATCCACCCGGTCCCTCAAAATTATCCGCTTCTATTGTAAAGGCCTGAATCCTTTCTGTCAAGCGGAAATCCGAAAGTTATTCACAAAGTGTCAAAAGCCCGGGGAGCATTTGTCCTTCATCCCTGACAGATATGACAAACAGACTCCGGGTGTGTCGGAAACCTCGCGGAGTTTCGCCGGCTCACATACCGGCCAGCTCCTCCCGGGCCAGCCGGATGAACGCCCGGGCGGCGGCGCTGACCGGGCGGTCCCGCCACACGCCCACTCCCACCTGAAAGGCGGCGATCTTCGGCACGATGGGGAAAATTCGGACGTCTACGCTGCTGACGAAGGCCAGCCGGGCGTAGTGCTCCGGCAGCAGGGCGGCCTCCAGCCCGGCGGAGCAGCGGTACAGCACCAGATCCATGTCCGCAAGGCCGGCGGCATTTATCTGCCCCGGGCCGCAGAACCGCCCCGCCGGGAGCTGGACGGGCCGGGCTCCGGGCAGGCGGGTGCATTCCTCCCACGTGATCCCATCCCGCATCCGCGCTTCCTGCTCCTCCCAGCGGTCGCCGTACAGCCGCCCCAGCAGCCGGACGGAAACGGCGGCGCACATCGTGTCCTGAAACAGCACCGTCCCCTCCACCCCCGGGGCAAAGGGCATATTGCCCACGATAAGGTCCGACCCGGGCAGCGGGGCGTCCGCCTCCTCGTCCGCCGAGCTGTGGTGGACAAGGCGCACCTCCACCTCCGGCCAGCGCTCCTGATACTTCACAATGACGCCGGGCAGGAAGGGCGGCGTGCGGACAAGGCCGGTGGAGATCACCAGCAGCGGCGCGGGCTCCCGGAGCCGGGCCACCCGCTCCTCCGCGTCCTTTACCTCGGCCAGCACCTTTTTCGCCGTGTCGTACACGATCTCCCCCGCCGCCGTCAGCCGGACGGGCCGGGTGCGCTCCAGAAGGGGCATCTGGAAGTCCTGCTCCAGCCGTCGGATCTGCTCACTGACGGCCTGTTGGGTCACAAAGCCCTCCTTCGCCGCCCGAGAGATGGAGCCCGTCTCCACCACTGTCAGAAAACACCGCAGATTGTTCAAATTCAACGCCGCCATCCCCCGTCATTTTCTACATAATAGCACATTTTCTTTTGACAATACAAGGCTTTCCTTGTGATATTCAAAAAAACTTGTGTTTGTCTCCGCCTACCGGATTTGGTAAGATGGAGTTACCCTCGGTTGACAAGGGTATCAAAGCAAAAAGGAGTGGACTCTATGAAATTCGGACTCAAACGCATCGTCTCCTTGGTGCTGAGCGCCGCCCTGCTGCTCTCCGTCTGCGCGCTGCCCTCCATGGCTGCCCCGGCGAAAAGCGAGCTGAAGGGCACGTTCGAGCTGCTGGAGAACATCGCCGTCACCGACAGCGCCTACACCCCGAAAAGCGACTATTCCTTCTACCTGTACTCCCCCTCTGACCCCCACGACTTTGACCTGATGAGCGGCCAGCTCAACGCCGTCATCTACGTCTACCCCGACAAGCCCTACGCCAGCCGGGACGAGGCTCTCGCCGCGCTGGAGAAGATGGGCCTGATCGACATCGCCGAGGCCGCCCCGGCGTACATTGTCTGCCCCAACCCGCTGGACGGCAAGGGCTTCACCCAGGACGACCTGAACGTCTACTATGAATCCCAGATCTATCTGGCCGGCGGCAAGATCGTCTCCTTCACCCCGCCCACCGGCGAGTTCAAGCGCTGCACCTACAACAACCTCCAGTACGTCATGGCCGAGGGCGCCGGCGCCACCTTCGTCAACAACGTGCTGAGCCAGAACGCCAGCCGCATCGCCGGCATCCTCACCTTCGGCGGCGAGATGGACAAGGACCTCGCCAAGGGCCTGGCCCTGCCTGCCTATCTGGTCAACGCCGGACAGACCGCCGTTGATTACTACAAGGCAGTCAACGGCACCGACAGCGAGAAGGCCGCCGGTCACTTCGTCAACAGCGACTACACCGAAAAGCAGGTCGTCGTCAAAAACGGCGGCAGCAGCTTCGATGCCAAGGTCATTGCCGAGGCGTGGGGTACCATGCTCTCCCGCCTGACCCGCGCCCCCATGCTCAACAACGTGGTCATCAACACCGCCGACATGAGCGAGTGGGTGCTTATGACCTGGCCCAACTACGACGAGCTGGGTCTCACCGTCAAGGAGCACACCTACAATTACGACGGTAAGGACTACAACGTCTACGACTATGTTCCCGACTCCTACACCGGCGACAAGGCCGTGCCGCTGGTCGTACTGCTCCACGGCTTCAGCGAGGATCCCCTGTGTCCCGCCGCCACCTGCGGCTGGGCTGACATGGCCGCTCAGGAGGGCTTTATCCTCGTGGCTCCCGACTACCTCAACGACATCGCCAGCGAGGGCGTGGCCGTTGACTGCGTCATGACCATCGTCAACGAGACGCTGGAGAACTACAACATCGACCGCTCCCGGGTGTACCTCACCGGTTTCTCCATGGGCGGTATGAACACCTGCTTCACCAGCTACATGAACGCCGGCGTCTTCGCCGCCGCGGCTCCCATGGCGGGCTTCCCCAAGCTGGAGGACTTCGACATCGACACCGAGAGTTACGATCTGCCCACCTTCTTTCTCACCGGCCTTGCCGACGATAAGAACGTGACCGTTGACGACGCCGGGAACACCGCCGTCAACGCCATGGGCGGCAACGTGGCCTCCGCGGCCATGGCCTTCAACGGCATCAAGGCCGGCGACCCCGACTACACCATCAATCCCTGGGGTTATAAGGCCGACACCGATGACAGCCGCGTCTATCAGGGCATCCGCTACAACATCAGCGACTTCTACGCTGACGGCTACACCAATCCCATGGTCCGGCTGGTGGGCGCGGAGGGCGTGTCCCACGCCTGCTCCAACGTGTACGCCTCGCTGGCATGGGAGTACATGTCCCGCTTCGCCCGCGGTGAGGACGGCTCCGTGGTGGAGCTGACCGAAGGCCCCGGCGCGCCCGAGAAGCCTGAGCCCCAGCCTGAGCCCGCTCCCGCCTCCACCTATGTGGTGAAGAAGGGCGACAGCCTGTGGAAGATTGCCAAGAACCTGCTGGGCAGCGGCTTCCGCTGGGCCGAGCTGTACGAGGCCAACCGCGCCGTCCTCCGCAACCCCAACATGATCCGCATCGGCACGGTGCTCACCGTCCCCGGCAAGTAAGCAAAAACGCAAAAAAGCGCGGAAGGCCGTCGGCCTTCCGCGCTTTCACTTTATAATTACGTTACATATTTTCCGGCAGTGAATCGTCCGCCCCAGACGGCTCCGCCGCCCGGGGACCCCGATCCATTTTGCGCAGGCGAACTGAATTCGCCCTTGCGCCAAGGTTTGCCTGCGGCAAACGCTTGTACGGCACACCCGTGCCGTCCCGCCGAGGCGGGGCCCTGTTCAATGCACAGCGTTTTCCGGAAGAGAGTCGTCCTCGTCAATCCACGCCCGCTGAACGTCCACCACACGGTGCTCCGTGGGGGTGTTCCGGATAACCACCTTTTCAATGCCCGCATTGATGATGAGCCGCCGGCACATGAAACATGATGTCAGGAACTGCGACAATGCGTCGGGGCGCGGTTCTGATCGAACCGCGCCCCGACGTCTTACGCTTCATTTTGTCTGCCGATCACCCGATGATACGGTTCTGGGGCACTTTCTTTTCAGGTGCGGGCTCGGGGGCCTTGTTCCCCTTGGCGGGCTGCTTCGGCCCGTTAGCCGCCTGACGCTGCCGATCCAGATAGCTCTTCAGGATTTCCTTTGCAACCTCTTCCGGCTTTGGCATGGGATCCTCCTCGGTTCCGCCCTCCTTGATTTTCTGCAGCGTATCTTTCGGCTTTGCGCTCAGGTCGAGGAAGCGGTAATTCTCGGCGAAGCTC
>CAYNEH010000020.1:0-15246 GCA_964396195.1 uncultured Oscillospiraceae bacterium | reverse complement strand
GGAGCGGCGATGGCCCAGATCCGAAATGAGAGAAATGCCGTAGCCACGGCTCACGGCCTCGCTGATAAAAGAGGGGAACAGGCACTCGAAGTGAATGTCCGGTTGAAAGCCCGCCTGGGTGCAGCAGCGCAGGGTGAACTCCTTGGAATCGGAGTTGGCATCATTGCAGTAGAAACGCTCGTGCCGCAGGTCCACCAGCGACAGATCCGGCTTGTTTGCCAGCGGGTGATGTACAGACATGATGACGCCGATCGGCTCGGTGATCAGCTCACGCCAGATGAAATTGCTGCCCCACAGAGGGCGCACGGAGATGGCAAGGTCAACCTCCCGGTTTTCCAGCGCCTGCGGCAGCTGATCAGCGGGGTACTGCTGAAGCAGGACGCTCACGTCCGGCCGATCCAGCAGAAAATCACGCATACAGGTCAGCAGCCAGTTGGGTTCCTGCGCAGAATAGGACGAGCCGATGCGCAGGCTGCCGCTGTGCCCCGCCAGATTTTCACCCAGCTCTGCCTCCATGTCGCCCACGGTGTAAAGCAGCCGCTCCGCGTATTTGAGCACCACCTGACCCTGCTCGTTGAGCCGGATGTTCCGCCCCTCCCGATTGAAGAGCCTGGTGCCAAGATCCTCCTCCAGCCGGGAGATTACCTTGGACAGGGAGGGCTGGGTCATGTGCAGCTGCTCCGCTGCCTGCGTGATATGCTCCGTTTTTGCCACCTGCAGAAAACACTCCAACTGGTTCAGTTCCATCCCGATCATCTCCTTTTTTTCAGTGTACCGCGGGTTCCGTTAAAAGGCAAGTAAAACATTCCATGAATGACATGATTTCATATTAAAACTTCTATTGGACGAAATGATGGTGACGCATTATACTGAAAAGGTAGCAAAGGAAAGACTCTTATTGTGAAAAAATTGAGGAGGTACTACAATGAAAAAGTCTAAACTTCTGGCGCTGCTTCTCGCACTTGCAATGGTTCTGAGCCTGGCTGCCTGCGGCAGCAAGGACAGCGGCAGCTCCGACGACAGCAGCTCCGCTCCGGCCAGCTCCGACGCCAATCAGCAGGACGAGAGCACGGCCCCTGAGAATGATGGCAAGACCTACAACCTGCGCATGAGCTGCGAAGCCAGCGAGGGTCAGTGGCTGGCCGTCATGCTTCAGGATTACGCTGACGCCGTCAAGGAAGCCACCAACGGCCAGGTCAACATCGAGCTGTATCTGGGCAACTCCCTCGGCTCTTCCGATGACATCTGGTCCATGTTCACCCAGGGCGCCATCGACATGGTGCACATGGGCGTGGCTCACGCCGGCAACTTCCCCGTCACCGACTTCGTCCAGACCCCCTTTGCCGTTGACTCTCCTGAGATGGCTGCTTCCGTCATGGCCGCTCTGGCTGACGCCGGCTATCTTGCCGAGTTCACCGACAATATGCATGTCGTGGCTTACATGCCCACTCTGATGCAGGAGTTCATGTTCAAGGATCGTGAGGTCAAGAGCTTCAGCGATCTGTCCGGCCTGGTCATCCGCGGTTCTTCCGCTCCTCTGGTCTCCTGCATTGAGGCTGTCGGCTCCACCGCCACCTCCATCCCCATCACCGATCTGTACATGTCCCTGTCTCAGGGCGTGGCTGACGCCACCATCACCTCTGTGGATGCCGCTGAGGTATTTAAGCTGCAGGACGTCTGCAAGTACCTGCTGGATATGCCCATTTCCACCGGCATGAACTTTGTCGCCATCAACAACACTCTGTGGAACTCTCTCCCCGCTGACATTCAGGAAGCTATGGACACGGTCGGCGCCGAGTATCAGGAGAAGTACCTTGAGCTGAACCGTCAGGCCGGCGATGACTGCGTTAAGACGATGACTGACGGCGGCATGACCGTTCTGGAGCCCAGCGACGAGCTGGTGGCCGCCTGCAAGGACGCTACCTCCGGCATGATCGACGACCTCATCGAGAAGCTCAACGGTGATGGTCTCGACGGTGCCGCCATCGTTGCGTGCGCTCAGGATGCCGTTGCCAACTACGCCGGCTGAGCAAATATCTGAATCTCTGTCTGACACAGGGCGGCTGCCGTTGGCTGCCGCCCTGTTCTCTGAAAGGATGTGACTTTTTTGAAGGTTCTGCGTACTCTGGATAAGATCCTCGGCAAGATCAGCAATGCCTGCGCGTGGGTTTCCGGCGCCGCACTGTTCTTCATGGCCGCCCTGATTTTTGTCAACGTCATCATGCGGCGGTTCTTCAATCACGCCATCACCGGTGCGGATGAAATGGTTCAGTTTGCCATGGTGCTGGTGGTCTACTTCGCTCTGTCCTACTCCACCCGTCTGCGGGCTCATGTCCGGGTGGACTTCATCACCAACATGTTTCCTATGGTCCTGCGCAAGATCGTGCTGGGCATCGTCACGCTGGCCTGTATCTTCGTCACCGTGAATATTTCCATCCGCACTTACAACTATGCGGGGACCGTCATCGCTTCCAACATCCGTTCCCCGATGCTGAAGTGGTCCTATGCGCCTTTCTACTACATTATTTCCGTGCTGAACATTCTGCTGTCCTTCGAGTTCCTTGCGGACGGCCTGAAGTACTTTGGCGAGGCTGTTGCCGCTGCCAAGGGCATGACTTCCGATTCTGAGAAAAAGGAGGAGATCGACGCATGAGTGCAACAACTGCTGGTGTCATCGGCGTAGCAATAATGCTGGCCATGCTCTTCCTGGGTATGCCCCTTTCCTTTACCTTTGCCTTTTCCGGCGTGGTGGGCGTGGCGCTGATCCTGGGCTGGGATGCGGGTCTGTCCTTCCTGTCCACCATTCCGTTCACTTCCGCCGCCAACTACACCTTCGTGGTCATGCCGCTGTTCATGCTCATGGGCGATGTGGCATTCCACGGAAATCTGACCTCGGATGCATATAATTGTGCCCGTCGTTTCTGCGGACATCTCCGCGGCGGCCTTGCCATCACCACCACCGTGGCCTCCGCCATGTTCGGTGCTGTGTGCGGCTCCGGCTCCACCACCGCCCTGATCATGACTCAGGTGGCCTGGCCCGAGATGAAGAAGAACGGCTATGACCCCGGTGTGGGCCTCGGCTCCATCGTCGGTTCCGGCCCTCTGGCCATCCTCATCCCGCCCAGCACTCCGCTGATCATGTACGGCCTGCTGTCCGGCGCGTCCATCGGCCGTCTGTTCATGGCCGGCTGGCTGCCCGGCATTCTGCTGACCGTTACGCTGTCCATCTGCACCATACTCCAGATCCGCAGACACCCGGAGAAGGCACCTTTGATGCCGAAGGCTTCCTGGAAGGAGCGCCTCTCCAGCCTCAAGGGCGTGTGGGCGTTCCTCGTCCTGATGATTCTGGTCATGGGCTCCATCTGGGGCGGCATCTGCACCGTTACTGAGGCCGCCGGCATCGGCGTTATGGGCGCCATCATCATCGTGGCCGTCATGCGCCGCATGAACCTGAAGGAGTTTGCCCAGACCATCAAGAACACCGCTTCCATCGGCGGCGCCATGTTCTTCATGTTCATCGGCATTCAGGTGTTCAATTCCTTCATGTCCCTGTCCGGCCTGCCCAAGATGCTGGCCAACGCCATCCGCGCCATGAACGTCCCCTCCAGCGTCATCATCTGGCTCATCATCCTGCTGTATCTGGTGCTGGGCTGCTTCCTGGACTCTCCTCCCGTCATGATGCTGACCGTCGGCATTCTGGCCCCCATCGTGGCCGAGCTTGGCTACGATCTGGTGTGGTTCGGCATCCTGGTGGCCTTCACCGTGGCTGTCGGCGCTCTGACTCCCCCCGTCGGCATCAACCTGTTCGTGGTGTCCTCCCGTGCGCCTGACGTACCCACCAGCGTAATCATCAAGGGCATGGTGCCCTATCTGATTACGATCCTGCTCACCATGGTCATCATCTTCTACGTGCCGCAGATCTCCACCTTCCTGCCCAACCTGATGTTCGGCTCGTAGAAATGTTGATAGAAAATTGAGAAAGGGAGTAATTGTGTGAAACTGTCATTCAAAGAACGCCTGGGCTATGGCCTTGGCACCGCTGGCGAGCAATTCCCTAATTTTCTGGTTCAGACCTTCCTGTTTGGCTACTTCAACCTGGTCGTCGGACTGAACGCCGGTGTAATCACCATGATTATGCTGGTGGCCCGTATCTGGGACGCCATCAATGACCCCATGATGGGCGTCATCGCCGACCACACCCGCAGCCGCTGGGGCAGTTATCGCCCCTGGGCCTTCTTTGCCACCATCCCGATGGGCATCTTCCTGGTGCTGACTTTTACCAACGTTGGTCTGACCGGCGCGGCGAAGGTCATCTACTGCGGCGCCATGTACATCCTGTTCGGTATGAGCAACACCGCGTCTCTGATCCCTCTGGGTTCTATGGCTAACGTCCTGACTGATGACAACCAGGAGCGTGCGGTTCTCGGCTCTTTCCGTGAGTTTGGCTCCTCCATCGGCAATCTGGCCGGCTCTATTGCCGTGCCTGCCATCGTTACTGCGTTCATCAGCTCCGGTATGGGCGAGGCCAAGGGTTATCAGCTCACCGCCATCGTGCTGTCCGTTCTGTGCTTTGTGTTCCTGGCCATCACCTTCTTCACCACGAAGGAGCGTATCGAGCCTCCGAAGGATCAGGGTTCCTTTATCTCCTCTCTGAAGGTGCTCAAGGGCAATGTCCCCGGCATCTGCATCATCCTGTTCTTCTTCTTCATCACCACCGCCATCATCACCCGCCAGATGTTCAACTCCATGTACTATGGTCCCTTTGTGCTGGGTGACAGCAATCTGGGCAATACGCTGCTGATGGTCATGTCTATTGCGCCGTTTTTCATCCTGTACTTCATTCCGAAAATCTCTTTCAAGTACGGTAAGAAGTTCCAGCTCGTGCTCGGCTGCATTGTCATCATCGTGGGCGGTATTCTGTTCTATCTGGCCAACGCCAATCCTGCCATGAACCTGATTTCCTCTTTTGTTGTCGGTCTTGGCCAGGTGCTGACTTTCTCCGGCGTGTGGTCCACAATCCCCGATACCGCTGACTACGGCGAGTACAAGAACGGCGTTCACGCCCCCGGCAGTATGTACGCCATCGCCAACTTCGGCCTGAAGATCGGCATGACCGCTGCCAGTACTTTGATGGGTATCGGCCTGGTGGCGGCCGGCTTTGACGAGACCGCCGCCGTGCAGGCGGCCGGCGTGGCCGGCGGCCTGCGGGTGTTCAACGCGGTTTCCCTGATTATTCCCACCGTCTGCGCTCTGCTGACCCTCATCCCCTACAAGCTGACTGCTGACGAGTCCCGCAAGATTTCTGCAGAACTGGCCAAGCGTCGCGGCGAACAGTAAGAAACATGCGAACCCGGCGGTTTCCCGCCGGGTTCCAAACTTAAGAAAGGAGCAATGCAATGGCAAAAGTTATTCAATATCAGGCAGGAATGTCCAACGGCTTTTTTGTGACAGACGGAGACGCGGTCATCGCCGTGGATGGCGGTGCATTGTACGGCGCGCAGTATGCGCAGAAAGCGTGCGATGACGCCGGAATCGATCCGAAGAGTATCCGCCTGATTGTCGTGTCCCATCCCCATGTGGATCACACCTGCAATCTGGAAGAGCTGCGCAAGCTCTCCGGCGCGCCCATTGCGGTGAACAAGGCAGGGGAGGAGGACATGGTCCGTGCTGAGCGGCCCCATGTGTTTCCCAGATGTAAGATCGGGGATGAAATCATGGAGTTTGCCAAGAGTCAGGGCGGCATGCCCGACGATTATCTGCCCCCTATCACCCCGGACATCGCATGGGAAGGGGAGCTGGATTTGCACCCCTACGGGATCGCGGGCAAGGTGATTTACACCCCCGGTCACTCGCTGGCGGACAGCTGCGTAGTGCTGGAGGATGGTCAGGCTATCGTCGGCGATCTGATCTGTGAGGATCAGTTTACCCACGGTGCACCCACCATTGCCTACTTCGGATATGATCCCGACCGAAATAAGGCCAATGCAATGATGTTCCCCAGTCTGGAAAAGCTGGCCGCATATGGGAGCCACACCTATTATTCCGGTCACGGCGGACCGTTTACTCGGGCGCAGTTCGACGAGGCGTTTGAAAAAGCAAAGGCGGAGGCCAAAGGCTGACGCCAAAGGCCGACGCGGCATATACCCGGAAAATCTTGCAAAACTGGAGCGTTCAATATGTCACTAAAATATTCTAATCTTCTTTCCCCCATCAAGATCAACAACGTGGTTCTCCGAAACCGCCTGATCTGCACCGCATCCAACCCACACTTCATTCAGGCCACGGAGAAGTGGCCCACTGAGGCGCTCATTTCCCATTACGCCAACAAGGCCAAGGCGGGCGCGGCTGTGGTCACCGTCAAGGGCAACAACCCCGTCAAGACCACCGATCCCCACTCCCTGACGCTGGACATCCACACCGGCCAGCACCAGCACATGTTCGCCCAGGTGGCGGAGATGGTTCACTATTACGGCGCTAAGGCTTCCTACCTTGTGCTGCCCGACATGAACATCGTCAAGGGCT
This sequence comes from uncultured Oscillospiraceae bacterium, assembly GCA_964396195.1. Classification (GTDB taxonomy): domain Bacteria; phylum Bacillota; class Clostridia; order Oscillospirales; family Oscillospiraceae; genus Enterenecus. The sequence goes on along the minus strand of CAYNEH010000020.1, from coordinate 8,724 downwards.
ACGACGCTTCCGACGGCGTCCTGTCCGAATTTGTGGCCGGCGACGGCTCCAAGGCCGAGCTGGGCAAGGCCGCTCCCAAGGAGCTGCTCTACAAGATGGTGGAGACCTATGCCGAGGAGGCTAAGCTGGCCAAGTCTTTGGGCTTCGACATGTGCTTCATGCACATGGCCTACCGCCTGATGTTCCCCGGCCGGTTCCTGTCCCCGCTGTCCAACAAGCGTACCGACGAGTTCGGCGGTTCCATCGAGAACCGCGCCCGCTTCCCGCTGATGATCTGCGAGGCCATCAAGAAGGCCTGCGGCAAGGACTTTCTGGTGGAGATCTCCATCTCCGGCAGAGAGGACGACCTCTTCGAGGGCGGCCTGACCGTGGAGGATCAGATCGAGTTTGCCAAGCTCTGCTCCGGAAAGGTGGACATTCTCCAGATCCGCGGCGGCTCCATCGACCCGTCTCAGCCCACCTATCTGGATCTCCGGGAGATCCCCCAGCGGGATGCTGCCGCCGCCATCCGGAAGGGTCTGCAGGACGCGGGTGTCAGCGACGTCTACGTCAACGTGGTGGGCGGCTGCCAGAACCTTGACCACTGCGAGGACATCATTTCCAACGGCGAAGCCGACTTCATCGGCTCGGCCCGCTCCTTCATCGCCGATCCCCAGTGGGGCATCAAGGCCTATGAGGGCCGCAACGAGGACGTGGTGCCCTGCCTGCGGTGCAACAAGTGCCACATCCCCGGCCCGGAGAAGTGGAACACCGTCTGCTCCGTCAACCCCGAGTGGGGCCTGGAGCACAAGGTGGAGCGTCTCGTGACGCCTCCCACCCGCAAAAAGAAGATTGCCGTCGTGGGCGGCGGCCCCACCGGCATGGAGGCCGCGCTGCTGGCATCCAAGCGCGGACACGACGTGACCCTGTACGAGAAGGAAAACAGACTGGGCGGCCTGATTAACGCCACCGAGGGCATCGACATCAAGTGGACTCTCATCAACTACCGTGACTACATGATCCGCCAGATCGAGAAGTCCGCCGTCAGCGTCAAGCTGGGCGTGGCCGCCGATGCTGAGCTGCTCCGCGGCGAGAACTATGACGAGGTCATCGTGGCCATCGGCTCCGAGCCCGCCTATCCTCCCATCCCCGGCGTTCACGGCGAGAACGTCATCCCCGCCATCGAGACCGTGACCCGTGAGCCGGAGATGAGCCATGAGGTCGTCGTGGTCGGCGGCGGCGAGATCGGCGTGGAAATGGGTCTCCATCTGGCCAAACACGGTCACGAGGTCACGCTGCTGGAAATGGGATCTATCCTCTCCCCGGAGAGCGTTCCCGTCCACTTCCGCTCTCTGTTTGAAAAAGCATGGGAGACACAGGAGGGCTTCACCTATCACCTCAACGCGAAGGTCACCGCCATCACCCCCGACGGCGTCACCTATGTGGACGGTGACGGCGCTGAGCACACCCTGTCCGCCAAGACCGTGGTTCTGGCTGCCGGCATGAAGGCCAAGCAGGCCGAGGCCATGGCCATGATGGACGGCAATGTCCGCACCCACATGATTGGCGACTGCGACAAGGTCGGCTGCATCCAGACCGGCGTCCGTGCCGCTTACGCGCTGGCCAATAACATCTGAACCTCACAAGGAGTGAAAATTCATGACTTATACCGTGCTGTCTCCGTGGGCGGAAAGCGACCATCTGGAGAAGAATCCCATCAACCCCCGGCTGGACACGCTGGAGGGCAAGACCATCGGCCTGTACGCCTCCTTTAAGGAGTACCACCCCTTCTTTATGCAGGAGGTGGAGCGCCAGCTGGCTGCTAAGTACCCCACTGCGAAATTCTCTCATTACACTTACATCGTGGACACGCAGGAGATCGATCAGGATCCCGTGAACTTCCCCATTTTCAAGAAGTGGCTGGACGGCGTGGACTGCGTCATCGGCGTGGGCGCCGACATGGGCTCCTGTGCCCTGTATATGGGCTACATCTTCGCTCAGATCGAGCGGCTGGGCAAGCCCGCCTGCCTGCTGAGCAAGTACCAGTACCTGTCCTCCGCCTCCAAGGGTGCGGCGGCTCGCTCCTATCCGGGGCTGCGTATCGTTACCTATGACGGACCGGGCTTCGTCCCCGAGGGTGTGGACTGCAATCAGTGGACCATCAGCATCTACCGGGACGTCATCGCCGGGATGCTGGATCAGATGGTGGATGCCCTGACCCGTCCCCTCACTGAGGAGGAGAAGCACCCCGCCGCCGTGGAGGACTATTCCCACAAGACCTTCACCGGTACGCTGGATGAGCTCAACGACCTGTTCTACGCCCATGGTTGGACCAACGGCACCCCCATCAACCCGCCCACCGAGGAGGCCGTGGCCGAGATGTGCCGCGGCACCGACCTGCCCCGGGACCACGTGGTGGCTACCCTCGCCCCCATGAACGGCAAGGCCACCGTGGAGAAGATCGCCATCAACGGTGTGATGGCGGGCTGCACCCCCACCATGATGCCGCTGCTCATCGCCATTGCCGAGGGCATGGGCGACCATGACGTCATCAAGCTGGAGGGCTGGACCTGCTCCAACGCAGGCTGGCTGCCCACTATCGTAGTCAGCGGCCCGATCCGCAATGCCATCGGCATCAACTCCGGCCGGAACTTCCTGTCCGCCTACACCCGGCCTCAGGCCTGCCTTGCCCGGGCCATGGCGTACATGATCATGAACATCTCCGGTGTCCGGATGCAGCAGGAGGACATGAGCGGCCCGGGCAGCGACTGCCGCTTTGGCCTGTGTGTGGCCGAGGACGAGGAAAACTCCCCGTGGCCCACGCTGCCTGCCGATCTGGGACTGGAGGATGGCGACAACGCCGTCACCCTGTTCTGGCCCAGCGAGCATCATCAGCTGCCCACCTTCAACGTCAGCTCCACGCTGAACCGGCTGTGCAGCCTGTGGCACGGCGGTTTTGACGTGGGCGCGATGATCACCCTGCCGCCCGAGACCGCCAAGCAGTTTGCCGATGCGGGCTACACCAAGCAGGACATTCTTACCTATGTGAAGGAGTACAATCGTCGTCCCTCCTCTGAGATTCCTCGCGCCGCCATCGGAAACAACCATCCCCGTAAGGGCTTGGTGTTCCCGGCCCCCGGCCTGACCCACTCCGCGCCGCTGTTCTGGAACACGGAGCATATGTTCGTCATGGTGGCGGGCCGTGACTGGGGTATGTGCTACCTTGGCGGCGGCGACCACGGCGGCCCCATCTGTAAGAAGGCGGAGCTTCCTAAGTGCTGGGATGAACTGTGCGCCAAGTACCCCGGCAAGATGCCCGAGTATCTGGATTATTAAATTATTTAAATCATGAGGGATCCGCGCCCAGCTCTCCCTTCGGGGAGAGCTGGGCATTTTCGGAATGAGGAAGGAGTTTATTTTATGCAGAACAAATACCCCCATCTGACCAGCCCCATTAAAATCGGAAACGTGACGTTCCGGAACCGGATGTGCTCCGCCCCCATGGGAGCCACCGACATCACGGCGGACTGCTGTCTCGGCCCCCGGTCCGTGGGCTTCTACGAGCTGCGGGCCAAGGGCGGTGCGGCCTCCGTCACGGTGAGCGAGCTGGTGGTTCATCCGGCCACCGACGGCTCCCATATGCTCCATCTGGACCTCAAGACCGTGGGCAGTCTCGCGTCCTTTACCTACACCGCCGACGCCATCCGCCGCCACGGCGCGGTGCCCAGCGTGGAGCTGTCCCACTCCGGTCAGTACGCCGGGACGTACATGGCGGACAAGGAGAAAAAGGCGGGTCTGTGCCAGTACGGCCCCAGCGATGGTGTCCGGCCTGACGGCCTGCCGGTGAAGGGCCTGACGAAGGAGCAGATTGCTGACATCGTCAAGGCCTACGGCGACGCCGCCGCCCTCGCCAAGCGGGCGGGCTTCGAGATGGTCATGGTTCATTGCGGCCACACGTGGCTCATCAATCAGTTCCTGTCTCCCTTTTTCAACCACCGGGACGACGAGTACGGCGGCAGCCTTGAAAACCGCACCCGCTTCGCCCGGGAGGTGCTCACCTCCGTCCGGAACGCCGTAGGTCCCGGTTTCCCCATTGAGATGCGCATGAGCGGTTCTGAGCTGTTTGAGGGCGGCTACGATCTGGAGGAGGGCTGCAAGATCGCCCACGCACTGGAGGATCTGGTGGACATTATCCATGTCTCTGCCGGTTCTTATCAGTTCGGCTTCTTCAACACCCATCCGTCCATGTTCTCCCCCCACGGGGTGAACGTCTATCTGGCCGCCGAGATCAAAAAGCATGTCTCCAAGCCGGTTGCCACCATCGGTGCCATCAACGACCCGGCCATGATGGAGGACATCATCGCCAGCGGCAAGGCCGACCTCATCGATATGGCCCGGGAGCTGCTGGCTGACCCCTTCCTGCCCAGCAAGGTCATGGCGGGGCGGGAGGACGAGATCGTCCACTGCCTGCGGTGCTTCACCTGCATGGCGGAGCGGCCCACTACCCAGACCCGCCGCTGCGCGGTAAATCCCCTCGTCGGCCGGGAGTGCGACGGCATGGAGGTCACGCCGGTGCTGCGCCCCAAAAAGGTAATCGTAGCGGGTGGCGGCGTGGCCGGACTGAAGGCCGCTGTCACTGCGGCTCAGCGTGGGCACAAGGTCATCCTGTGTGAAAAGTCCGACGAGCTGGGCGGTATCCTCAAGTGCGAGCAGGCCGTGCCTTTCAAGCGCGAGATGTACGAGCTGGGGCTGACCCTGGAGCGGCAGGCTCGCCGGGAGGGTGTGGACATCCGGCTGAACACCACGGTTACCCCGGAGTACGTGGAAGGGGAACAGGCGGACGCCCTCATTCTGGCGGTTGGCTCCAACCCCATCGTGCCGCCTCTGCCGGGCATCGACGGAGACAACGTGATTGTTGTCAACGACTATTACAAAAACACCGGGAAAGTGGGCAGCACCGTTGTGGTGCTGGGCGGCGGCCTTGCCGGCTGCGAGTGCGCCGTCCATCTGGCGCAGGAGGGCAAGACCGTCCATCTGGTGGAGATGCGGGATACGCTGGCTCCGGACTGCAACATCCGCCACCGGCCCATCCTTATGCGGCAGATCGACGCACTGGTGAACGTCCATCTGTCTGCCGCCGGAAAAGCGGTGACGCCGGAGGGCCTGCTGTGCGCTGACGCCGACGGCCATGAAGTGCTTGTCCCCGGCGAGACAATCATCTGCGCCGTAGGCCAGCGAGCCAACCGCGCCGACGCGGAAGCCCTTCACACTGCCGCGCCCTTTGTCCGGGAGGTGGGTGACTGCATCCGTCCGGCCAATATCACCAAGGCCGTGTATGAGGGCTATCACGCCGCTCTGGATATTTGATTTTCACCTGTATTCCATATAAGGTTGACCGCCCGGAGACGTTAACTGTCTCCGGGCGGTTTTTGCGCTTTTTACGCAAAATTTTTACTTTTTTGCGCAGAATCGCGGAGCATTTTGCCGCCGGATGGACGTGCTGCACCTGCGTTTCGCAAATTGCGCCGAAAGGTTGTCTGCTTTTGCCCTTGTTCCGGGCAGGACGCTGTGGTACACTAAAAAAACAACAGCCCGTCCCGCCGCGTACCGGCGGAACGGTTTTAACATCCTCGAAAGGACGATACCCATGAGACAAAAGATCGCGGCATTTCTGGCGGCGGCCATGCTGGCCGGGGCGGTTTGCCCCGCCCGGGCGGCTGCGGCGGAGCAAGATTCCGCCGTTACCTTCCGACCCTCCGATGTGGTGACGGATGTTTCCGCGCTGTTGGACGGCGCAGAAGGGGAGACGTCGGTGGAGGCCATTGTGGAGCTGTCCGGCACGCCTGCGCTGTCCGCGCCGGAGGAGGAACGATCCGCCCGCCGGGCAGACATTGCCGCGGAGCAGGACGCACTGCTGGCGCAGATTGCCGCGTTGACCGGGACGGACGGCCTGACGGCAGAGCATCGCTATTCCATGACCGTCAACGCCGTGGCGGTGACGGTGCCTTATGATGCGCTGGACGACATCCGAGCGCTGGACGGCGTGGCATCCGTCCACCCGGCGGAGCGCTTTGCCGCGCCGGACAGCACCGGGAGCACTCAGACGGTGACGACAGGGAAGAGCATGACCACGCTGAACATGGTTGGGACAAATACCGCCTGGGCTGCCGGTTACGACGGCGCGGGGACTGTAGTGGCTATCATCGACACCGGGCTGGATACGGATCATCCTGCCTTTGAGACTGAACCGGACCCGGACACCGCCTCGCTGGATTGCGCCGCCGTGGCGGAAGTGCTGGACAGCCTGAACGCCGCCGGGGAGTACACCGGCCTGACGGCAGAGGATGTGTACCTTAGCGGTAAGATCCCCTTTGCCTTCAACTACGCCGACAAGAGCACCGACGTGACCCACGACAATGACCGTCAGGGCGACCACGGCACCCATGTGGCGGGAATCATCGGGGCGGATGGGCCGGACTCCGATGTTGTCGGCCTTGCGCCGAAGGCCCAGCTGCTCATCATGAAGGTGTTCGGCAATAGCGATGACAGCGCGTCGGAGACCATGCTGCTGGCGGCGCTGGAGGACGCGGTGCTGTTGGGTGCAGATGTCATCAACATGAGTTTGGGTACCCCCGCCGGATTTTCCGGCGGAACGGTGTCCTACATCAAGGCACTTGACGCCGCCGCGGATGCGGGGATCATTGTGTGTGCCGCCGCGGGCAACGATTACAGCTCCGCTTACGGCAATGTGAGCGGCACGAATCTCGGTACAACGGAAAATATTGACGTGGGCACGGTAAACGACCCTGCGTCCCTGAACAGTGTGTTGGCGGTGGCCAGCGTGAACAGCGCGTGGGCATTGTCCGACGGCGTGACGTTGGCGAGCGGTGATTTCGTGGCGGTCAGCGATCAGGGTGCGTCCTTCGGGCTCAGGCGCTTTGCTTCGCTGACAGCAGAGAAGGGCTGCGAGGACGGTAAATATGAGTTTGCCGTGGTGCCGGGGACTGGCAGGGAAGAAGACTTTACAGCTATTGATGTGTCAGGAAAAATTGCGGTTATCCGCCGGGGAGAGATTCCCTTCACGGAGAAGTACGACAACGCCTGCGCCGCCGGGGCGGTGGCCGTCATCATCTGCAACAACGAGGATGCCACCGTGCTCATGGATCTGAGCGGTGCGGGGGAGTACGACTGTCCCTGTGTTCTTGCAGCCCGGGAAAACGGCCAGCGGCTCATCGATGCGGCAGGAGAGGACGGCACGGGGTGGCTGACTGTGGCGGCGGAGCCGCGCTCTGTGAATACGGAGAACGGCTGGCGTCTCAGCGATTTTTCCAGCTGGGGGGCGTTGTCTGACCTGACGTTGAAGCCTGACCTTTCCGCTGTGGGCGGGAATGTGTACTCTACCCGGGATGACGGAACCTATGGTGAGCTGAGCGGAACGTCCATGGCCTCGCCCCAGCTGGCAGCCATGTCGGCAGTGACCCTTCAGTATGTCCGGGAAGAATTTGGCCTTGACGGCGCAGATGCCCGGGACATGGTTCAGACCCTGTTGATGAACACGGCGATTCCCATGAGTCAGACCGACGGTGTGAAATACTCGCCCCGGAAGCAGGGGGCGGGACTTGCCAACGTGGGCGGTGCGGTGACCACGCCGGTGCTGCTGACGGTGAAGGGAAGCACGCTTCCCAAGGCAGAGCTGGGCGGTGATCAGGGCCGGAGCGGGATCTACCGCTTCACCTTCACAGCCCGCAATCTGACGGATGAACCCCGTTCCTATGTGCTCTCAGCTGATCTGCTGACGGAGACGGCGGAGGACGGCGTGATGCTCCAGCACGCCCGCGCGCTGGACGCTTCTGTGACGTATTCCGGCGCGGACGGCGGAAGCTCCGCCGATGGGGCGGCCACGGTGGTTACCGTCCCCGCCGGGGACGAGACGGAGGTCACGGTGACAGTGCGCCTGTCGGAGCAGGAGCGCCGGGTGCTGTTGGAGACCTTCCCCAATGGCGTGTATGTGGAGGGATATATTTCTCTCAAGAGCGCGGAGGAGGGCGTTCCAGACCTGACCGTCCCCATGCTGGCCTTTTTCGGGGATTGGAGCCGCGCGCCGCTTTTTGAGCAGACATACGTCGCGGAGTACGACGCGCTGGACAACACGGACGGTGACCTGACCGGCAATTCCGCCTATCCCTTTGAGATCGTCACCGGAGACGACTGCTATCTGGGCATGAACCCCGTTGCGGCGGACCAGACTTACATTCCCGCCCGCTCCAACGCCCTGAACCCGGACGGCGGCGAGGGCAGCGTGATTGAAAACGTCATACTCGACCTCTACCGGAACGCCCGGAGCATCACCGTTGACGTGCTGGACCGGTATGGCGCGACCCTGTACCGGAGCACGGCGGAGTATGTGCGGAAATCTGTCTATATGGAGAGCGTCGGCGGCCTGTACCCGGCGGTGTGGACGGATTATGCGGAGGATTTCAGCTTTGATCCCTTGGAGTACGGCCTGAAAAACGGCGATGCCGTCACCATCCGCATCACCGGCGAAAAGGACGCGGAAGGATCATACCGGCAGGAGGTTATCACTGTCCCGGCGTACATCGACGGCGCCGCGCCAAGTGTGCAGTCCGTGCGGGTTGATCGCGAGCGGGGGGGCAGCTGCTGCCTGACGGTGACGGCGCAGGATAACTGCTACATCGCGGGGTTTCTGGCGCTCTCCGCCGATGGCAGCACGGTGCTGGGCCGGTA
>CAYNEH010000019.1:0-15518 GCA_964396195.1 uncultured Oscillospiraceae bacterium | reverse complement strand
CTCGATGGTGGGCTGATTGTCCACCATTCTCAGCACGCCGCGCTGTGCATAGAAATCTTTCAGAGGCTCGGTCTCCTCGTGGTAGACCTCCAACCGGTGGTTGACGGTCTCGGGCTTGTCGTCGTCACGGAGCACCAGATCGGCGCCGCACTTGTCGCACTTGCCTTCCACCTTGGAGGGGGCGGACACCACGTGATAGGTGGCGCCGCAGGCGGTGCAGGCCCGGCGGCCGCTCATGCGCTTGACGATCTCCTCGTCAGAGATCTCGATGGACACGACATTGTCGAACACGATGCCGGCCTTCTCCAGAGCCTCGGCCTGTGCGATGGTGCGGGGCACACCGTCGAGGATGTAGCCCTTTTCGCAGTCAGGCTCCGCCAGGCGCTCGGCCACGATGCCGATGATGACCTCATCGGGCACCAGCTTGCCGGCGTCCATGTAGGATTTGGCCTGGAGACCCACGGGGGTGCCGTTCTTCACGGCAGCCCGCAGAATGTTGCCAGTGGAAATGGTGGGGATCCCCAGCTTCTCGCTGAGGATAGCCGCCTGAGTGCCTTTTCCGGCGCCGGGGGCGCCAAGCATGATCAGTTTCATGACCCTCACCCTTTCTTACTCAAGGAAACCCTTGTAGTGACGCATCATCAGCTGCGCCTCCAGAGCCTTGGTAGTCTCAAGCGCAACGCCCACGATAATGATGATGGACGTACCGCCGATCATCAGGTTCCGACCCATGCTGGAGCCTGCAGCCACCATGATGTTGCCCGCGATCGTGGGCAGCAGCGCCACGATGGCCAGATAGATGGCGCCGAACATGGTGATGCGGGAGATGACCTTATTGAGGAAGTCGGTAGTGGGCTTGCCGGGACGGAATCCGGGGATGAAGCCGCCGTTCTTCTTCAGGTTGTTGGAGACCTCCACGGGGTTGAACTGGATGGTGGAGTAGAAGTAGCTGAACATGATGATCAGCAGGAAGTACACGATGCTGTACAGCAGGCCGCGGTTATCAAAGACCTGCAGGAACGTGTACCAGCCGGTGCCCTCCTGCGAGGCGCTGGGCACAAACATGCCGATTGTGGCGGGGATGGAAGCGATAGACTGAGCAAAGATGATGGGCAGGACGCCGGACATATTCACCTTGATGGGGATATGGCTGGACTGACCGCCGTACATCTTGCGGCCCACCACCCGCTTGGCGTACTGCACGGGAATGCGGCGCTCCGCGTTGGTGATGAACACGATGAACACCACCAGAGCCAGCATGCCGATGATGATCACCGGGATGAAGGCGGGGTGCAGGGCGGAACCGGAGGTGGAGCCGGAGGCCCAGTTGCGCACGCCGGAGATGACGTTGGTCACCATGGCGGGGCCGCGGGCCACGATACCGGCAAACAGGATGACGGAGATGCCGTTGCCGATGCCGAACTCGGTGACCTGCTCACCCAGCCACATGACGAAGGTGGAGCCGGCCACGAAAGCGGCGATAATCACGATGGCGGCCCAGACGCCGTAGCCGTCGGGCACATTGAGCATCTCGATGCCGTTATTGTTGTAGTAGTTGATCCAGGTGTAGTAACCGAAGCCCTGCAGCAGAGCGATACCGATGGTGGTGTAGCGGGTAATGGACTCGATCTTGCGCTTACCCTCTTCACCGCCGTCCTTGGCCAGGCGCTCGAGAGCGGGGATAGCGATGGTCAGCAGCTGGATGATAATGGAGGCGTTGATATAGGGCTGAATGGACAGCGCGAATACCGTCGCCTGGGAGAACGCGTCACCGCTCATAACGTTCAGCAGGCCGAAAATGGTGGCAGACTGAGCGTCCATGTAGCTGGACAGCGTATCGCCATCGATAAAGGGAACCGGGATCGCACAGCCCAACCGGAAAATGAGCAGGGCGAACACAGTGAACAGCAGCTTATTGCGCAGTTCGGGCACCTTCCACGCATTTCGGATGGTCTGGATCATCTCAGATCACCTCAGCCTTTCCGCCAGCCTTTTCGATCTTCTCTTTGGCGGAGGCGGAGAAGGCATTGGCCTTCACGGTGAGCTTTTTGGTTACTTCACCGTTGCCGAGGATCTTGACGCCGTACTCGCACTTGGAGAGGATACCCTTTTCCAGCAGATCGCAAACATTCACAGTTGCGCCGTCCTCAAACTTGTTGAGTGAGGAAACGTTGACGGTCTCAAGGGGCTTGGCAAAGATGTTGTTGAAGCCGCGCTTGGGCAGACGGCGGGCCAGAGGCATCTGGCCGCCCTCAAAGCCGATGCGGACGCCGCCGCCGGAACGGGCCTTCTGACCCTTGTGGCCGCGACCGGCGGTCTTGCCGTTGCCGGTGCCGACGCCCCGGCCCTTGCGCTTACCGACCTGGGTGGAACCAGGAGCGGGAGACAGTTCATGCAGATTCATCTTCGGGCACCTCCTCAGGCTTTCTCGGTTACTTCAAGCAGGTAACCGATGTGGGCGATCTTGCCGCGGGTGGCCGCGTTGTCGGGCTGGACGGTCACGTCGCCGATGGTACGCAGGCCCAGGGCCTCGGCAGTCGCCTTATGCTTGGCCAGACGGCCGTTCAGGCTCTTGACGAGCTTGATCTCAATAGTGTTAGCCATGGTCGTGAGCCTCCTTAACCTAAGATTTCTTCCACGCTCTTGCCGCGGATCCGGGCAACCTCAGCGGGGCTGCGGAGCGCCTTGAGGCCCTCCATGGTAGCGGCCACCACGTTCTGGGGGTTGTTGGTGCGCAGGCACTTGGCGCGGATGTCGGACACGCCGGCGGCTTCCATCACCGCACGCACGGGACCGCCGGCGATGATGCCGGTACCTTTGCTGGCGGGCTTAAGCAGCACGCGGCCGGCGCCGAACTCGCCGATGACTTCGTGGGGAATGGTAGTGCCGGACAGGGTCACGGTGACCATGTTCTTCTTGGCATCCTCGATGCCCTTGCGGATGGCCTCGGCCACTTCAGCGGCCTTGCCCAGGCCGTAGCCGACCTTGCCCTTCTCGTCGCCGACGACAACCAGAGCGGAGAACTTGGAAACACGGCCGCCCTTGACAGTCTTGGAAACACGGTTCAGGTACACAACCTTCTCCACGTACTCTTTGGGTTCTCTTTCAAAACGAGCCATTTATCTTTTCCTCCTCCCTTAGAACTGCAGGCCGCCCTCGCGGGCGCCCTCGGCCAGAGCCTGGACACGGCCGTGATAGACATAGCCGCCGCGGTCGAACACCACGGTGTCGATGCCCTTGGCCTTGGCGCGCTCGGCAACCATCTGGCCGACCTTCTTGGCGGCGTCGGTCTTGGTGCCGTCGCACTCGAAGCCCTTTTCCAGGGAGTTGGCGGAGACCAGGGTGATGCCCTGAGTATCGTCGATAATCTGGGCATAGATGTTGGTCTCGCTGCGGAACACGTTCAGACGGGGACGCTCGGGGGTGCCGGACACCTTGCCGCGAACGCGTTTATGACGATGCAGGCGCTGAGCCTTGGTATTGGGTCTGTTAATCATAATCGGCACACCTCCTTAATTATTTCTTGACGCCGGTCTTACCAACCTTGCGGCGGATGACCTCGTCAGAGTACTTGATGCCCTTGCCCTTATAAGGCTCGGGAGGACGCTTCTCGCGGACCTTGGCAGCGAACTGACCGACCAGCTGCTTGTCATAGCCGGAGATCACGATCTGGTTTGCAGTGGGGGTCTCAATGGTGATGCCCTCGGGAGCCTCCATGACAACCTGATGAGAGAAGCCCAGGTTCATGACCAGCTTGCCGCCGTCCATGGCCACACGGTAGCCGACGCCGTTGACGTCCAGAGACTTCTTGTAGCCCTCGGTGACGCCCACGATCATGTTGTGCAGCAGGGTGCGGGTCAGGCCGTGAAGGGAGCGGTTCTCCTTCAGGTCGTTGGGACGGGTAACGTGCAGCTCAGTGCCCTCCATGGCGATGGTCATGTTGGGGTGGAACTGCTGGGTGAGGGTGCCCTTGGGGCCCTTCACGGTGACAACATTGTTGTCCTCGAGCTTGACTTCCACGCCGGCGGGAACGGCGATAGGAGCTCTACCAATTCTAGACATTCCTATAACCCTCCTTACCAGACGAACGCAAGGACTTCGCCGCCGACATGAGCCTCGCGGGCCTTCTTGTCGGTCATGACGCCCTTGGAAGTGGACACAATTGCGATGCCCAGGCCGCGCAGAACCTGAGGCAGCTCGTCAGCGCCGGCATAAACGCGCAGGCCGGGCTTGGAGACACGGCGCAGACCGGACAGGACCTTTTCCTTGCCGGGCTGCAGATACTTGAGAGTCACGCGGATCACGCCCTGAGTACCGTCGTTGATGATCTGGAAGTTCTTGATATAGCCTTCGTCCAGCAGAATCTGGGCAATAGCCTTCTTCATGTTGGAAGCCGGAACATCCACGGTGTCATGCTTGGCGTTGTTCGCGTTGCGGATACGGGTGAGCATGTCCGCAATGGGATCAGTGATTTGCATGAGTGTTACCTCCTATTAAAGTTTACCTTGTCACGCTTCGCCTGTTCGCGACGCGGTCCTAAGCCCTTCGACTGCGCCAAAATCTTTTGGCCTTACGGCCTTTCGGATTTTGGCTCCGCTCCGGTCTTAGTCCGCTGCTCACAACGGCTCAGCGCTTCCAGGTACAGGCGGAAAGGTATCGAGGAGCAGGCATCCTTCCCCGACCTTTTGTCCGTCTTGCCGCATTCCGCGGGGCAATGATGTACCCTGCCTTTCACACCGCGTCCGGTCCCGGCAGAAGCAGCCCGGGCTGCGCATTTCCCGGATTACTCCCCCACGCCGGCTCGTCCGCGGCGTTTGCCGGACAGAGCACATCTTATATCAAAACCGCCGGAGGCGGATCTGATCTTTTTTGCCGCTCCGCGCGGGGCCCTATCATGCCAAAACCCCGTACCCATGAGGGGTCACCTCATAGTTTACGGGTTTACGATACTCCCGGATGCGTTGGGAGGTCTTGGCACATGTGCCCACATGCAAAAGCAATTAATTATACCGCGCTTTCTTGTAAAATGCAAGGTTTTTATGGCTCGCACACACGAAAGCGTGGATAACTAATTTCGCAAATCAGCTTCTGCCGGAAAATATCCGGCAGAAGCTGATCAATGCTTGGTTATGAATGCTGGTTTTCCGCTGCGGAAGCATTGCGCGTTCCGCACCGCAGAAGACTTTGGGAAGATCGTTTCGCCGGGCGATGGGTGAGCAGCGACGCCGTACTAAGATGTACTGCAGGCCGCTTCCCCCCGAAGCATGGCGGGAACGGGGATTTACCAGGAAGCCTTCTTGACGCCGGGGATCTGGCCCTTGTACGCCAGCTCACGGAAGCAGATACGGCAGATGCCGTAATCGCGGAGGTAGGCGTGGGGACGGCCGCAGATCTTGCAGCGGTTGTTGCGGCGGCTGGAGAACTTAGGCTCGCGCTGAGCCTTCAGGATCATAGATTTCTTAGCCATACTGTTCTTCCTCCTCTTAGCCGTTGGTGGTGAAGGGGGCGCCCAGGAGGGTAAGCAGTTCCTTGGCCTCTTCATCAGTCTTGGCAGTGGTGCAGATGACAATGTCCATACCACGGATCTTGTCGATCTTATCATACTCGATCTCGGGGAAGATCAGCTGCTCCTTCAGGCCCAGAGCGTAGTTGCCGCGGCCGTCGAAAGCGTTGGGGTTGATGCCGCGGAAGTCGCGGACACGGGGCAGGGCCACGTTGAACAGGCGGTCCAGGAACTCCCACATCTTGTCCTGACGCAGGGTAACCTTCGCGCCGATGGGCATGCCCTCACGGAGCTTGAAGTTGGCCACGGACTTCTTGGCCTTGGTGATGACGGGCTTCTGGCCGGTGATGGTGGCCAGATCGGTCACAACGGACTCGAGCACCTTGGAGTTGTCCCGGGCCTCGCCGCAGCCGCAGTTGACCACGATCTTCTCGATGCGGGGGATCTGCATGGTGGACTTATAGCCGAACTTCTGCATCAGAGCAGGAGCGACTTCGGCGTTGTACTTTGCCTTCAGATTGGGGTTAGCCATTTGTTACTCCTCCTCTTTCTCAGATTTCAGCGCCGCAGTGCTTGCAGACGCGGACCTTCTTGCCGCCCTCGACCTTGTGGGCGACGCGGGTGGCCTTGTTGCACTTGGGGCACACGGTCATGACCTTGCAGGCGTAGATGGGGGTCTCCTTCTGGATGATGCCGCCCTCCTCGCCCTGACGGCGGGGCTTCTGGTGGCGGGAGGCCATATTGATCTTCTCCACCACAACCTTGCGAGCCTCGGGGTCAACGGAGAGGACCTTGCCCTGCTTGCCCTTGTCCTTGCCGGACAGGACCACGACGGTGTCGTTCTTCTTGACGTTCATACTCATACCTCGTTACCCCCTTACAGCACTTCGGGAGCCAGGGACAGGATCTTCATGTAATCCTTGTCGCGCAGCTCACGGGCAACCGGGCCAAAGATACGGGTGCCACGGGGGTTCTTGTCATCACGAATGAGGACGGCGGCGTTGTCGTCGAAGCGGACATAGCTGCCGTCGGAGCGGCGGACGCCGCGGGAGGAGCGGACGATAACGGCCTTGACGACCTCGCCCTTCTTGACCTGACCGCCGGGAGCGGCCTTGCGCACGGAGGCGACGACTACGTCGCCGATGTTGCCAAACTTACGCTTGGAGCCGCCCAGTACGCGGATGGTCTTGATCTCCTTGGCGCCGGTGTTGTCGGCAACCTTCAGATAGCTTTCTTCCTGAATCATACTGGCACCTCCTTCTTACTTCGCCTTCTCGATGATCTCGACCACGCGCCAGCGCTTGTCCTTGGACAGGGGGCGGGTCTCCATCACGCGCACGCGGTCACCCACGCCGCACTGATTGAGCTCATCATGGGCCTTCAGCTTATAGGTTCTCTTTACGATCTTCTTGTACAGAGGGTGAGCCACGCGGTCGGCGATGGCGACCACAACGGTCTTGTCCATCTTGTCCGAAACCACCAGGCCGACTCTGGTCTTACGAGAAGAGGTTCTCACTTCACTCATCGTCTAATCCTCCTTATCGGCTCTGCTGCTCACGCAGGATGGTTTTCACGCGGGCAATGTCCTTCTTGACTTCCGCGATCCGGATGGGATTGTCGAGCTGATTCGTGGCGTGCTGAAGACGGAGGTTGAACAGGTCCTTCTTCAGCTCAACCAGCTTGGTCTCCAGCTCGTTGGCGCTCATTTTACGGACTTCGTTAGCTTTCATCTTCATTCACCACCGTTCTCAACAGTCTCTTTCTTGACGATTTTGCACTTGACGGGCAGCTTGTGGCTGGCCAGACGAAGGGCCTCGCGGGCAGTCTCCTCGGGGACACCGGCGATCTCAAACATCACACGGCCGGGCTTGACAACGGCCACCCAGTACTCGGGCGCGCCCTTACCGGAACCCATACGGGTACCAAGCGCCTTCTTGGTAACGGGCTTATCGGGGAAGATCTTGATCCAGACCTTGCCGCCACGCTTGGTGTAGCGGGTCATGGCCACACGGGCGGCCTCAATCTGGTTGGAGGTGATCCAGGCGGGCTCAGTGGTAGCCAGGCCCCACTCGCCGTAGGAGACCTTGTTGCCGCGGGTGGCAACGCCGGTCATGCGGCCACGGTGCACGCGGCGATACTTGACTCTCTTAGGCAGCAGCATTACTGAGCGCCTCCTTCCTTAGGGGCAGCGGAACGGTTGCCGGCGGGACGGTTGCCGCCCTGACGGTTGAAACCGCCCTGGCGATTGCCGTTGCCGCGGTTGAAACCACCGCGATTGCCATCGCGGCGATCCCGGCGGGGACGCTGCTCACGCTCTTTGTAGTTCTTGGTGTCGATGGTGCGGGGGGTAGTGCGCAGGGTCTGGGTCAGCACCTCTCCCTTGTAAATCCACACCTTGATGCCGATGCGGCCATAGGTGGTGGCGGCCTCCGCAAAGCCGTACTCGATGTCGGCGCGGATGGTCTGCAGGGGGATGGTACCGTCATGATACTGCTCGGTGCGGGCGATTTCGGCGCCGTTCAGGCGGCCGGAAATCTGAACCTTGATGCCCAGGGCACCCATGCGCATGGCACGGCCCATGGCGTTCTTCATAGCGCGGCGGAACGCGATGCGCTTCTCCAGCTGCTGGGCGATGTTCTCGGCCACCAGCTGAGCGTTGATGTCAGGGTTCTTGACCTCGACGATCTTCAGATCGACGGCCTTGCCCAGCTTCTTCTCCAGTTCAGCGCGGAGCTTTTCGATCTCCTCGCCGCCCTTGCCGATGACGACGCCGGGACGGGCGCAGTGCACATAGATGCGGACCTTGGCGTTGTCGCGCTCGATCTCGATCTTGGGCACACCGGCGGAGTACAGGCGCTTCTTCAGCTCCTTGCGGAGATTGTAGTCCTCAACCAGGAGGTCGCCCACTTTTTCATCGCGGGCATACCAACGGGAGTCCCAGTCTTTGATGACGCCCACACGGAGACCGTGGGGATTAACTTTCTGTCCCATTTACTCTTGACCTCCTTCTTTAGCGCTCTTTGACCACGACGGTCACGTGGGAAGTTCTCTTGTTGATGCGGTAAGCACGGCCCTGGGCCCGGGGCATGAAGCGCTTGATGATGGGGCCGGGGGTGGCGTAGGTCTCCGCAACGTAGAGCTTCTCGGGATCCATGCCGTGGTTGTTCTCGGCGTTGGCAGCCGCGCTCTTGACCAGCTTGGCCAGAGGCTCAGCGGCGGCCTTGGGGGTCAGAGCGAGGATGGCGTTGGCCTGAGCCACGCTCTTGCCGCGGATCAGGTCGCACAGGATGCCGACCTTGCGGGGAGAGATACGAACATATCTCAGTGTCGCTTTAGCTTCCATTCTCTCTCTCCTCCTTACTTACCGGTCTTGCTGCCAGCGTGCCCCTTGAAGGTACGGGTGGGAGCAAACTCGCCCAGCTTGTGGCCGACCATATCCTCGGTCACGTAGACGGGGACATGCTTGCGGCCGTCATGGACGGCGATGGTGTGGCCCACGAAGGAGGGGAAGATTGTGGAGGCGCGGCTCCAGGTCTTCAGGACCTTCTTCTCGTTGGCCTTGTTCAGTTCATCGACCCGCTTCAGCAGCTCGGGGGCGCAAAAGGGGCCTTTCTTGATACTTCTGCTCATCTTTTACTGCCTCCTTACTTCGCGTTGCGGCGCTTAACGATAAATTTGTTGGTGCGATTCTTGGTCTTCCGGGTCTTGTAACCCATGGCGGGCTTGCCCCACGGGGTCACAGGGCCGGGACGGCCGACAGGGCTCTTGCCTTCGCCGCCGCCGTGGGGGTGGTCATTGGGGTTCATGACGGAGCCGCGGACAGTGGGACGCCAGCCCATGTGGCGCTTGCGGCCGGCCTTGCCGATGTGAATGTTGGCCCAGTCGGCGTTGCCGACGATGCCGATGGTGGCCAGGCAGTCCAGACGAACCAGACGAACCTCGCCGGAAGGCAGACGAACCTGCGCCATGCCGTTCTCCTTGGCCATGAGCTGAGCAGCGGTGCCGGCGGACCGGACCAGCTGCGCGCCCTTGCCGGGATGCAGCTCGATGCAGTGAATCATTTCACCAACGGGGATCTCTGCGATGGGCAGCGCGTTGCCGGGCAGAATGTCGGCGCCGGAACCGGTCATGATGATGTGGCCGGCCTTCAGCCCCGCAGGAGCCAGGATGTAGCGGCGCTCGCCGTCCTCATACTCGATGAGGGCGATATTGGCGGAGCGGTTGGGGTCGTACTGCAGATTGATGACGGTGGCCTTGCCGACCTTGTCGCGCTTGAAATCGATAATGCGGTACTTGCGCTTGTTGCCGCCGCCGCGATGGCGGACGGTGATGCGGCCGTAGCTGTTGCGGCCGGCGCTCTTCTGGAGTACCTCGGTGAGGGCGCGCTCGGGCTTGGCCTTCTTGTCAATGCCCTCGAAAGCGGACACAGTCATGTGACGGCGGGAGGGCGTTGTGGGCTTATAAGTTTTGATAGCCATTTCTCGTTACCTCCTTACACCATGCCTTCGAAGAACTCGATGGACTTGGAGTCGGCGGTCAGGGTGACCATGGCCTTCTTCCAGCTGGCGCGGCGGCCGGCGGGGTAGCGGCCCATCCGCTTCTCCTTGCCATACATGTTCAGGGTGTTCACCTTGGCGACCTTCACGCCGAAGATCTCTTCGACAGCCTTGGCGATCTCGATCTTGTTGGCGTCCTTGGCCACCTCGAAGGTGTACTTCTTGAGGCTGGCGGACTCCATGGACTGCTCAGTGATGATGGGGCGCTTGATAATGTCGTAAGCGGTCTTCATTATGCGAACACCTCCTCGATGGTGGCCAGCGCAGCCTTGTCAATGATCAGCTGGTTGGCGTTGGCAATGTCATAGACATTGATGAGGGCGGCAGGGGTGGTGACAACGCCGGGAATGTTCCGGGCGGACTTGACCACGTTGGGGCAGCCGGTGACCACCACAGCCTTGTCGGCCTCCACAGTGTTCAGGAAGGTCTTGAAGGTCTTGGTCTTGATCTCGTCCATGCCCAGGCCGTCAACCACCAGCACGTTGCCGGCGGCAGCCTTGGCAGACAGAACGGACTTCAGCGCCAGGCGCTTGACCTTCTTGTTCAGAGTGTAGCTGTAATCGCGGGGCTTCGGGGCGAACACGATGCCGCCGTGGGTCCACTGCGGAGCGCGGGTGGAACCCTGACGGGCGTGACCGGTGCCCTTCTGGCGCCAGGGCTTTTTGCCGCCGCCGGAGACTTCGGCGCGGGTCAGGGCGCTCTGCGTGCCCTGACGGCAGTTGGCCAGATGATTCTTGACCACGTCATGGACAACGTACTGGTTGGGCTCGATACCGAAGATGGCCTCGGAGAGCTCGACCTCGCCGATCTGCTTACCGGCCATATCATAAAGGTTAGCTTTAGGCATTTGTCATTCTCTCCTTTCTTACTTGTTACGCGCAGAGGCCTTCTGGGGATTGACACGGGCGGAAGCCTTCTGCGGGTTGACGCGGCCGGCCTCGGTAATCTTCTTCTCCATGACCTTCTTGACGCTGCTGCGCAGGATCACAACGCCGCCCTTGGGGCCGGGAACAGCGCCGCGCACGGCGATGACGCCCAGCTCCTCGTCCACCTGGATGACGTCCAGGTTCATGACGGTGACCTGCTCATTGCCCATCTGGCCGGCGCCGATCTTGCCCTTGAAGATACGGGAGGGATCGGTGCTGGAGCCCATAGAACCGGCGTGGCGATGGACAGGGCCGCTGCCGTGGGTCTCCTTCAGACGGTGGGCGCCGTGGCGCTTGATGACGCCCTGGTAGCCCTTACCTTTGCTGATGCCGGTAATGTCGACGCGGTCGCCGGCGGCAAAGGCGGTGGCGGTGATCTCGTCGCCCACGTTCAGGTCGGCGGCGTTATCGAGTTTGAACTCCTTGAGGACGCGCAGGGCCTTGCCGGCCTTCTTGCTGTGGCCCAGCTCGGGCTTGGACAGCTTGCGCTCGGGGACTTCCTCAAATCCCAGCTGGACGGCGGTATAGCCGTCCTTTTCCTCGGTCTTCTTCTGCACGACGGTGCAGGGGCCCGCCTGAATGACGGTGACCGGGATGACCTTGCCGGCTTCATCGAAGATCTGGGTCATGCCCACCTTCTTGCCGATAATGGCCTTTTCCATGTGTATTCCTCCTTAAAGGTTATTGGTCGGGCGAGGTGACCATTGGACTGTCATTGCTCGGCCGACGTGACCCGTCCATCTCAACGAATGCGATGGACAGCGGTACAACAGATTTTTGAGATGTTGATCAGGTTGATTCTGTGATTTTGGATTTTTTGTCAGGCGATGTGCGGCCGGCGCGGACAGTACCGTGTGTACGGCAAGCCGGCCTCACGAAGCATGGCGGAAAATCCGGGATTACAGCTTGATCTCGATCTCGACACCAGCCGGAAGATCGAGGCTCATCAGCGCCTCGACGGTCTTGGCAGAGGGCTTGACCACGTCGATGAGCCGCTTGTGGGTGCGGCGCTCGAACTGCTCGCGGCTGTCCTTGTACTTGTGGACGGCGCGAAGGATGGTCACGACTTCCTTCTTGGTGGGCAGGGGGATGGGGCCGGAAACGGTGGCGCCGCTGCGCTTGGCGGTCTCCACGATCTTCTCGGCGGCCTGGTCGATCAGCTGATGGTCATAAGCCTTCAGCCGGATGCGGATCATTTCTTTCTGAGCTGCCATTTGGTTTTTCCTCCTTAAACATACGAAGTTGACGATTGGTGGGCCGGGGGCGGCCCGCTGTCCTGCCGCGCCGCATACGCATGCAGCGCTTCGGCTGTCACGCCTCGCCTCTGTTTGCGACGCGCGGGTTTGACCGCGTGGTTCGAAACCGGCTCAGCGCTTCTTCGTACGGGTGAGAGATTTCATACACGCTTTCGTGCGTATCACTCCTCAACATGAATAAAACCGGCGCAGAACATGGCCGGTTCTACCCATTCGCGGCGATATACGCCGTGACTGAGTCTCTCAGCCGCCCGATCTTACGGACATACTCCGCGGAAGTTACCTCGCAAGCGAGCAATCTCCCGCATCATCGCACTTGCGCCCATACAGGCGCTCGATTATTGTACAACATACGCCGCATGAAAGTCAAGGCTTTTTTGCTGTATTTTTTCACGATTCCCACGCCGCCGTGCGTGGAATCTCTTGTGGACATTTCCGGGGCGGCCTCTTTGCGGTCAACGAGTGCGGAAAAAAGCACTCCGCCGGGGTACTCCCGCGGCCGGGCGCGCTGCTTCTGATGTATGCTCTCCATCCCGGCGCTTCGGCTCCCTCCGCCGGATCTTCCGGATTCCGCATAGTTCTCGCGTTTCTCACCGGGTATATCAGAAAACAGCCATGGCAGCATGGACATCCCGGAACGTCCTGCCAAACTTTTCCGCCGCGTATACCTAAAATATAAAAATCCGATCGCTGTTTCCCTTGCAAAAACGGAAAACTACGATATAATGGTGTGCGGGATGTCTGTCTCCGGTACCCGCCGTTTCCTGTACGTCCGGCGGCAATTGCGTTTCCCCATCATTCATCCCGCGCGATTTTATGATCCATCGGCGTTTCGCCGTTATCATTTTGAAGGAGTGTTACGAATGAGCATCAAAGTAGGCATCAACGGTTTTGGCCGCATCGGCCGTATGGTTTTCCGCGCCAGCGTCAACCACCCCGACATCGAGATCGTGGGCATCAACGATCTGTGCCCCGCCGACTATCTGGCATACATGCTGAAGTATGACACCATGCACGGCCGGTTCGACGGGGAAGTCTCCTCCACTGAGGACGCCATTGTGGTCAACGGCAAGTCCATCCCCGTCTTCGCCGAGCGCGACCCCGCCAACATCCCCTGGGGCAAGGTCGAGGCCGAGTACGTGGTGGAGTCCACCGGCCTGTTCCTGACCAAGGAGAAGGCTCAGGCTCACATCACCGCCGGCGCCAAGAAGGTTGTCATGTCCGCCCCCTCCAAGGACGACACCCCCATGTTCGTCTGCGGCGTCAACCTGGACGCCTACACCCCCGACATGACCTTCGTGTCCAACGCCTCCTGCACCACCAACTGCCTGGCCCCCATCGCCAAGGTGCTCAACGATAACTTCGGCATCAAGGATGGCCTGATGACCACCGTTCACTCCGTCACCGCCACCCAGAAGTCCGTGGACGGCCCGTCCATGAAGGACTGGCGCGGCGGCCGTGCGGCCACCGGCAACATCATCCCCTCCTCCACCGGCGCGGCCAAGGCCGTGGGCAAGGTCATCCCCGCCCTGAACGGCAAGCTCACCGGCATGTCCATGCGCGTGCCCACTCTGGACGTGTCCGTGGTGGATCTGACCGTCAATCTGGAGAAGCCCGCCAAGTACGACGAGATCTGCGCCGCCATGAAGGCCGCCAGCGAGGGCGAGCTGAAGGGCATTCTGGGCTACACCGACGAGGACGTGGTGTCCAGCGACTTCCTGGGCGATCCCCGCACCTCCATCTTCGACGCCAAGGCCGGCATCGCCCTGACCGACACCTTCGTGAAGGTCGTTTCCTGGTACGACAACGAGATGGGCTACTCCAACAAGGTGCTGGACCTCATCGAGCACATGTACTCCGTGGACCATAAGTAATTCCGGCTGAACGCGGATCATTACAAACTTTTCAATGCGCTTCTTTTCAGGGACACCTGTCCCTGAAAAGAAGCGCATTTTTCGTTTTATGCCGATTCAGGCGTTTGTCTTGAATCAGCGGAGCGCCTGTGATATGATACCTCATGCAAATAGTAAACGATGGAGGTGCCGTATGAAACAGCGCATTGCCGCGGTTTGCGCGGTATGTTTTGCCATATCTACACTCGTGTTTGCTTCCCTCTGGACCGCTGAAAAGAACAGCAAGGATGATCTGAGAGAGCTTGCCCAAGCCGAGGCGCGCGATGCGTACATGGGGTTCGCAATCTATCAGGACCGCGGCGATGTAAAGCGGTACTGGGATGGCGCGGCTTCCTTCCGGGCCTTTAAGGATGCATACCACTCCATATTTCAAGGGACCAGCAGCATAAGTAATTACCTGATCTGCGATAACGTATATGGCTATCTCATCGGTGCGCCGGAAAAGAGTCAGGCCCATATTGCGGAGCTCGTTGAGATCATGGAGCTTCTGTACGGCGATATTGAGGATCTGAACGGTCATGCGAAGATGCTGAATCTCCGGGACGCTCTGTCAGCTGAAGAATGATATGTTTATAAAAGAAACGCCGGGACGTTTTGAAAACGTCCCGGCGTTTTTTCCTCTTTTATTACGTTCCGGACTGCGCCTGCTCCCAGACCCGGTTCACGGCCTTGCATCGACGGATGTTTTTCTCAGGCAAAATATCGGAAACTGACCATTCCCCGGCGGGCAAAACTCTGCTATCATAAGGGAGAGCTATTGGAAAGGGAGGTTCTCACCCATGGCCGAAACCACTGTTCACTCCGCCATTCTGCCCGATCCCGATGGGCGAAAACAACTCCGTCGGGAGAAGATCCGCGCCCGGGACGCCCTCACGCCCGAGGAGCGGGAGACTCTGTCCCGCCTGCTGGTGGCCAACCTCATTGCCGTCCCGGAATTTCAGGCAGCTAAGACCGTCCTCATTTACCGGGCCGCCCGGGGCGAGGTGCGTCTGGATGCACTGGAGACCGCGCCGGAGGCCGCCGGAAAGCGCTTGGCCTTTCCCCTGTGTGTCAGCGACACCGAGATGATCGCCCTGCTCCCCCGCGGGGATGATGCGTGGGTCAGCGGCTGCTATGGCATCATGGAGCCGCTGCCGGAAAAGTCCGACCTGATTTTGCCGGAGGACATCGACCTTGTGGTGTGCCCCTGTACGGTATTCGACGAGAACTGCAATCGCATGGGCATGGGCGCCGGCTTTTACGATCGTTATCTGGAAAGGTGCGTCAACGCGAAAGCCCTATCCGTGGCATTCGAGTGCCAGAAGGCGGAGCGCATCCCCACCGCTCCGTGGGATAAGCCCATGGGCATGACGGTGACGGAACGA
>CAYNEH010000018.1:0-15660 GCA_964396195.1 uncultured Oscillospiraceae bacterium | reverse complement strand
GATGTCCAGCGTGCCGCCGGTCTGCTCCGCCGCAAGCCGGTAAAGAGCAAGGCCCATGCCCACCTTGCGGGTGGTGCGGGTGGTGGTAAACGGGTCGGTGACCTGCGCCAGGAATTCCGGCGTCATCCCGCAGCCGTTGTCGGAAATTGTGATGGTGAGCCAGCCATCCCCCGGCTCATCCAGCGTGATGTCCAGCCGTGAGGCCCCGGCGGAGACGGAATTTTTCGCGATGTCCAGTATATATAAGGAGAGCTCCTTCATCCTTTTTTCAGATACTGGTCCAGAATGGGGCCCACCTGAGCGGCGGTAAGCCGGCCGTAGACCTCCTCGTTGATCATCATCACCGGGGCAAGGCCGCAGGCGCCGATGCAGCGGCAGGCGTCCAGCGAGAACAGGCCATCGGGGGTGATGCCGCCGGGGGTGATGCCCAGCTTTTTCTCCACGGCGGCCAACACCTCGGCTGCGCCCTTGACATAGCAGGCGGTGCCCAGACAGACGGAGATCTGGTACTTGCCCTTGGGGTTCAGGGTGAACAGGGAGTAAAAGGTGGAGACGCCGTAGACCTCACTGAGAGGGATATCCAGCCCCTCTGCGATCATGATCTGCACCTCTTCCGGCAGATAGCCGAAGATCTCCTGCGCGGCCTGAAGCACCGGCATGGTGGCTCCGGGCTGTCCCTTGTGACTGTCGATGACCTTGCGCAGGCGCTCCTCCTGCTCCGGCGTACCGCGATAGGGGACTGCGGTCTTGCAGTTA
Organism: uncultured Oscillospiraceae bacterium; assembly: GCA_964396195.1. Taxonomy (GTDB): domain Bacteria; phylum Bacillota; class Clostridia; order Oscillospirales; family Oscillospiraceae; genus Enterenecus. Next base: position 14,904 of record CAYNEH010000018.1, on the reverse strand, counting down.
GGCATGAAACACATCCTCCTTGTTAAAAAGTGGCTTATCACAGCAATGTTAGCACTGAAAATCGCAGTTAGTCAACGCTAATCCAGAAAAAGCAAATTGCAGTTTTTGGGAAATAAAGGTAAAAAATATCCTCAGTTCGTTAATTTCTTAACGAACTGAGGATTGCGCTTGCAGATAATTCAGGCAAAGCGATCTTCTGACAGGGATCGGGGATCTGGTCAAGATAATGTGCGTCACAGCCGACAATGTGCCGCACACCTGCCAGATCGGGCCGGTCGAACAGCCCCGGCGGACTGTTTCGGGAGATCTCCGCCAGCGGAAAGCCCATGTCCGGATCCCAGACGCCCAGATTGGACAGCAGGGAGAAGGACGGCCGGTCGATGTGGGCGGGGTAGGCCACGCCGCCGTATCGGGCTGCAAGACCCGCCGCCTCGTATACGCCGATATCGGTGGCTCCGGCCAGCAGTGCCGGCTCCTCCCCTAAAATGGCATCTTTGTCGTCCATCAGAATCTGGTGACCGAACACGTCGGGATCGTTGCCGATGACGGGCAGACGCCGCCGCACCAACGCGCCGAAGGCTTCCGCTTCGTCCGGCCCGGGGAACAGGCAGATGACGTGAACCTCCTCCGCCGTGGTCAGCTCCATGCCCGGCAGGGCCAGCAGGCCATGCCGCCGGGCGGCAGCGCAGAAGGCGGCGCAGTTGCCGGTGGTGTTGTGATCGGTGAGGGCCACGGCGTCGTACCCCGCCAGCGCGCACATGGCGGCCAGATCGGCGGGGGTCATCTCCTCGCCCCCGCAGGGGGAGAGGCAGCTGTGGAGATGAAAATCAAAATAGTACTCCTTCATTTTGAGCCCCTTAAATACCGAGAGCGGCCAGCTTTTTCGCGCAGGCATAGACGGCGTCCGCCGTACCCAGCAGGTTGATGCCCTGCGCCCGGACTTTTTTGAGCAGCGCTTCGTCCGGCGCAACGCCCTCAGCCAGAATGACGCAGGAGAGGTCGGCCAGCGCAGCCACCGCAGCCACGTTCACGTTGCTCATGATGGTCAGCCACGCGCCGTCTGCGGGGGCCCGACCCATGACCCAACTGAGCAGGTCGCCGCAATAGCCGCCGGTGACGGCGCGGTCCGGCTCCGCAATACAGAATACGGTGAGACCCAGTGTTTCGATAAGCTGACTGACGGTCATGAGAACACGTCCTTTCCGCCGCGGTCAGCGGCTTTCATCTCCGCCGGAGGAGTCCGACGGACGGTGACGGAAGGGGGCGGGCAGGTACTCGTCGGCGTTTCCGGTGCCGGCCATGTGCTGCATCCGCTCCCGGACTTTGAAAATGCAGTCGTCCAGACTGGCCCGCCCCATGATCACGTCCTCGGCGAAGGCGTGGCAGGACGGCGCGCCGCAGGAGCCGCACCGCAGGCCGGGAAGCTGCTGCTCCAGCTCCTGAATGCGGATCATCTTTTCCATGGCCCGCATGCGGTCTGAGTCCAGCTGAAGGGAGGGAAGAAATTCCGGCGCACGGGTGCTGTCCAGAATCTCATCTGCCTGCGCGTCGGGAATGGTGCGGGTGCGGGACATGGGCAGCTCCCGCATGAGCTTTTTCAGCCGCATTTTGGTGCCGAAGGGGTTCTCCACGTTGAGACATCCGCCCACGCACCCCTGAGTGCAGGCCCGCAGCTCCACGAAATCCACGTCCGGCAGGCGGCCGTCCTCAATGTCCTCCAGCACCTGAATGACATTATTGATGCCGTCCACCGCCACGTAGCGCTCCCACAGGTGGGAAGCGGACTCGCCCCCGACGTAGGCCCAGCCGATCCCCATAATGCCGGAGGTGGCGAGGGGCTGAAGCTGTTCCCGGGCCAGCTTTTTCATGGGATCCAGCAGGGCGAGGTACACGTCCCGGATGGCGAGGGCACCGTCCAGAACCGGCCGGGGCAAGCCCACCGGCGAGTGCACCGATGTCACCAGCGACGAGCAGGGCACGATGGAGAAAATGCCGATGTCCTCCGGCAAAAGGCCGGTGGCCTTCACCGCGTCCTCCCGCGCCAGAATGGCGGCCAGCTCCGTGGGGGAGATGGCCGGGGCGATGTGGCTGATGAGCTTGGGAAAGCGCAGGGAGATAAGCCGCACCACTGCCGGACAGGCGGGAGAGATCTCGGGTACGGGACGCTGTCCGCCCCGCTGGATACGGCTGCGAGCGATGCCCGCCAGCATCTCGCTGGCGGCGGCGGCCTCAAATACCTGATCGAATCCCAGCGCCAGCAGACCGTTGAGGACGATGTTCACATCGTCCAGATTCCGAAATTGGCCGTACAGCGCCGGGTCCGGGATGGCCACGGTGTATTTGAATTTTTTCAGCTGCGCAAGACTGTCGCACACGGACTTCACCGCGTTGTGGGGGCACACGCGGATACAGGTACCGCAGTCAATGCAGCGGTTGGGGAGAATGGTGGCCTTTCCGTTTCGCACGCGGATGGCCTCGGTGGGGCAGTTTTTGATGCAGGTGGTACAGCCGCGGCATTTCTTCAGGTCAAGGACCACGGAATGGCGCACAGCAGACACCTCCTTTTGCTCATCTCTATATTATATATGGTAACGGACAGCGCGGCGCTCACTGGGGGATGAGGATAATCATGGTGACGGTGGTCCCCACGCCCACGGTGGTGTCGATGGTCAGGCTGTCGCTGTATTTCTTCATGTTGGGCAGGCCCATGCCTGCGCCGAAGCCAAGATCCCGCACCGCCTCGCCGGCGGTGGTATACCCGGCCTGCATGGCAAGATCCACGTCCGGGATGCCGGGGCCGTGGTCGGCCAGCACAATGGTGATGGCGTCCAGCCCGATGTCCACCGTGGCCTGCCCGCCGTCAGCATGGATGACCATGTTGATCTCGCCCTCGTACATACAGATGGCCGCCCGGCGGATGGTCTCCGGGTCGAAACCAAGCTTCCGCAGGGTCTGCTTGACATGAGAGGATGCCTCCCCGGCCCGGGCGAGGTCATCCTTTTCCACCTCGTAGGTCAGCCGAATGGTACTCATGCTCATTCTCCGGCCAGCCCGTTGGAATACAGCAGGCCACAGGCGGTATACAGGCGGTGCGGGGTGGACATGACGATGATGCCCCGCGCCCGGGCAAGAGCCAGCATCTGCGCGTCCGGCAGTTTGCCCCGGACAAAGACCACGCACTTCATATCCATCATTTCCGCCGTCCGGATGGCCTGAGGGTTCACAAGGCCGGTGAGCAGCAGGGCCTGATCCTTCACATAGGCCAGCACGTCGCTCATAAGGTCGCAGCCGCAGGCGGAGCGGACCTCCTGATCCAGCGCTTCCGCGCCGCAGAGCACGTCGGCGGAGAGTATATCGCGCACTTCCGATAAGTACATAGCTTCTCCTCCCATTCCCGGCGTCCCGGCCGGTTCCGATTTCAGCCCGGACGCCCGTCCGGCGCGTCCCGCGCCGGTTCTGCCGCTATTCTATCACAGCGGTTGAACGGACACAAGCACGGAATGAGCGGAAATTTGTGCCCGATTCAAAAGAAGTGTGTGCGCGGACGGCGCACGAAATCTCAGGCATACTGTCCCGCAGCAGCGGACTTGCGTCTCCGCAGAACGGAACTCACAAAAAACACCAGCTCCGCGGGGGCGTATTTGGGAGGTATTCTGCGTTGACAGGAGACGAAGCAAAAACTTATAATAAGCATATCACACTAGTGTGTTAAAACAATAACAAACAAAGATGTTAGAGAGGAGTATGACTCATGGGAAACAATCGCGTTTACAACTTTTCCGCAGGCCCTTCCATGCTGCCGCTGGAAGTGCTTACCCGTGCCGGGTCTGAGATCACCAATTATAAGGGGTCCGGAATGTCCGTTATGGAGATGAGTCATCGATCTAAGGTCTTTGACAAGATTTTTCAGGACACCAAGGCCAACTTCATCCGGCTGTTCCACGTGCCGGACAATTATAAGGTGCTGTTCCTTCAGGGCGGTGCTTCCACCCAGTTCTCCATGGTGCCGCTGAACCTCATCGGGAAGACCGGCAAGGCAGACTACGCTGTTACCGGCAACTTTGCCAATATCGCCTATAAAGAGGCGAAGAAGTACGGCAACATCAATCTGGCCGCCTCCAGCGAGGACAGGAACCACACCTACATCCCCGCACAGGATCAGCTGAAGCTGGACCCCGAGGCCAGCTATTTCTACTACTGCGCCAACAACACCATTTACGGCACCGAGTGGCAGTACGTCCCTGAAACCGGCGATGTGCCCATCGTGTGCGATATGTCCTCCGATTTCCTCAGCCGGGTGGTGGACGTGTCCAAGTACGGCATCATCTTCGGCGGAGCCCAGAAGAATCTTGCCCCCGCGGGCCTGACCATCGCCATCGTCCGGGAGGATCTGGCCGGCCATGAGCTGCCCTATACCCCGCTGATGATGAACTACAAGACCATGATCGACAAGGACTCCATGTACAACACGCCCCCCTGCTGGTGCATCTACATGCTGGGGCTGGTGCTGGAGTGGCTGGACGCCCAGGGCGGCGTGGAAGGCATGGAGAAGATCAAGCACAATAAGGCCCAGCTGCTGTACGATGTGCTGGATGACTCCCGGCTGTTCACCTGTGCCGCGGAAAAGGGCAGCCGCTCCGACATGAACGTGACCTTCCGCTCCGCCAGTGAGGAGCTCAACGCCAAGTTCGTGGCCGAGGCCACCGAGGCGGGCTTCGTCAACCTGAAGGGCCACCGGAACGTGGGCGGTATGCGTGCGTCCATCTACAACGCCATGCCCGTGGAGGGCGTGGAGAAGCTGGCAGACTTCATCCGGACGTTCGACAAAAACAATTAAATTGTGTTTGCCGGACCCGGCGGCAGGCTTCGAATTCGCCGTTACTCCGGCGAAGCGGAGTGGTGCGTCCTCCGCGGACGCTCCGCTGGCTGGGGTTTCGCCCCCAGGGCGAGTTCCTTTTCGCTCGTGCGAAAAGGAACCAAAAGCACGCTTAGGGAGAAAACGCGGATTCGACTTCGAATGCAAAGGGCGCATTCTCGCTCATAGCGTTTTCCCCCCAAGACCCCCAAGGCGCGGGCATTTCTGCGGAAATGCCAAAACCGCTGACGCGGCGCGCCTTCAAAGGGGCGCGGTTTGCCAGTGGCAAACGCCCCGCGCCGACCGAAGCGAAGCTGAGACCCAGCCCCCTTTGAGGAACCCCCGCCCTACGGGGTGGACGGGGAATACAAAAAGGGTGCCCGCAGGCGAAACCTGCCGCTTCGCGTCCGCAGGACGCACCAAAATTATCGCCGTTTTTTCGGCGAATACGAAAAAAGGTTCAGGGCCTCCGCCCTGCAAGTCAAAAAATGAGACTGCGCCCGCGCCGGGCGCGCAGAGGTGTTATATATGTATCAGATCAAGACCATGAATAAGATTGCCGCCGTCGGCCTTGAGGTGCTGGGTGAGAACTACACCACAGGCGACGACGTCCAGAACGAGGACGGAATCCTTGTCCGCTCCGCCAAGCTCCACGACTACCCCTTCCCCGAAAAGCTGCTTGCCATCGCCCGGGCGGGAGCCGGCACCAACAACATCCCCACCGACCGCTGCTCCGAGGCGGGCATCGTGGTGTTCAACACCCCCGGAGCCAACGCCAATGCCGTGAAGGAACTGGTCATCTGTGCCCTGCTGGTGGCCTCCCGGGACGTACTGGGCGGCGCGGCATGGGTGCGGGAGCAGGCCCAAACCGATGGCGTTGACGTGGCCGCCGCAGTGGAAAAGGGCAAGTCCGCCTTCGTCGGCCCGGAGCTGTACCGTAAGACGCTGGGCGTCATCGGCCTGGGTGCCATCGGCGCACTGGTGGCCAACGTGGCCCTGTCTCTCGGCATGGAGGTTTACGGCTACGATCCCTACCTGTCCGTGGATTCCGCCCTTCGGCTGGATCGCCATGTCCACGTGGTGAAGGACGTCAATGAGCTCTACCGCGCCGCCGATTACGTGACCATCCATGTTCCCTACATGGATTCCACCCGTCACACCATCAACGACACCGCGCTGGCCGCCATGAAGGACGGCGTTCGGGTCATCAACCTGGCCCGGGGCGAGCTGGTGGATGACGAGGCCATGATCGCCGCGCTGGAGTCCGGCAAGGTGGCCAGCTACGTCACCGACTTCCCCAACAACACCATCACGCTGGCCAAACACGTTGTGGCCATCCCCCATCTGGGCGCTTCCTCCCCCGAGAGCGAGGAGAACTGCGCCGTCATGGCCGCCCGGGAGCTGAAGGACTACCTCGAAAACGGCAACATCAAGAACTCCGTCAACTTCCCCAACGTGGAGATGGAGCGCTCCGGCGTGCAGCGGCTGAGCATCATCCACAAGAACATCCCCGCCATGCTGGCCAACATCACCCGGCAGCTGTCCGAAGAGGGCATCAACGTGGAGAACATGACCAACAAGTCCAAGGGCGACTACGCCTACACCATGGTGGACATCAACGCCCCTGCCGAGGAGACGGCACTGGTCGATATCCGGGCCATTCCCGGCGTCATCCGCCTGCGGGTGATCTGAGGGCGTTTTTACGCTGAAAATGAATCGTTTCCGCCACAGCGAATCACGAAAAACGCCGCCGTGCCGGACGAAAAAATGCAAAAACCCCTGAATCAGGCATGATTCAGGGGTTTTCCCTGTGTATGGCATGCCATACAAAAGTTTTTTAAAAATAAAAATGAAAGTTGGGCTTGTTTTTATTGCATTCTCTTCAGTGCTTTGATATAATAAAACAGTAATTTCCGGATGGACACTTGTCCACCGGATGAGGAGTCAATGGAACGGGTTCCTGCCCGTCCGCCCGGGATGAGCCGGGCGAGACTCAAAGAAGTATTTTAGGAGGAAATTGAAATGAAAAAGCTGCTTGCATTAATGCTGGCGCTGGTCATGGCTCTGAGCCTTGCCGCGTGCAGCAGCACTCCCGCTGGCGATGCCAGCACTACCACCGACAGCGGTGACAGCCAGGCCACCGCCGCTGCCACCGGCGACAATGTCATCAAGATCGGCGTGTTCGAGCCCCTGTCCGGCGACTCCGCCTCCGGCGGCAAGAAGGAATATCTGGGCATGCAGTACGCCAACAGCGAGACGCCCACCGTTGAGGTCAACGGCACCACTTACACCATCGAGCTGGTCCCCGCCGACATCGGTTCTTCTACTGACAAGGCTCCTTCCGCCGCCTCCCAGCTGGTGAGCGAGGGCGTGTCCCTGGTTCTCGGCTCCTACGGCTCCGGCGTGTCCATCGCGGGCGGCCCCAAGTTTGACGAGGGCGGCATCGCCGCCGTGGGCGTGACCTGCACCAACCCCAACGTCACCGCCGGCAATGACTACTACTTCCGCATCGCCTTCCTCGATCCCTTCCAGGGCACCGTGCTGGCCAACTTCGCCATGGATAAGTTCGACGCGAAGGTGGCCTACTGCCTGGGCGAGTCCGGCAACGAGTACGATCAGGGCCTGATCGCCTACTTCAAGCAGGCCTTTGAGGCCGCCGGCGGCACTGTCATCACCGACTCCTTCCCCACCAACAACTCTGACTTCACCTCTTACCTGAACAAGGCCAAGAGCGAGGGCGCCGACGTTATCTTCACCCCCGTCTCCATCGCCTACGCCACCCAGATCATCGCTCAGGCCGACTCTCTGGGCATCGAGGCCGCGTTCCTCGGCTCCGACACGCTGGACGACAACATGGTTCTGGCCGCTGCCAAGGACACCAACATCCAGCTGTACGTCTCCACCTTCTATCAGGAGGGCGGCTCCCCTGAGTTCGATGAAGGCATCAAGGCCTACATCAACTCCAATGCCGACGCCAAGGCCAGCAACGGCGGCGACGACACCATCTCCGCTGTTACCGCCATGGGCTATGACGCCTACTACGTGGCTCTCGAGGCCATCAAGGCTGCCGGCTCCGGCGACGCTGCCGCCATCAAGGCCGCGCTGCCCAGCCTGACCTACGCCGGCGTGTGCGGCGACATCGCCTTCGACGAAACCGGCGACTGCACCCGCGACACCGCTTACATCAAGCACTCCGTCAACGACGGCACCTGGGAACTGGAGACCGTCCAGAAGGCGGGCTGAGCCTGATCCCGGTCAGATTACGAACTCTCACCATGGCGGGGGCCTTCCGGCTCCCGCCATGGGATTGTATTTTTCGCCGGTTTGGGCCGCCTCGAAAGGAAAGCCTGCGCGGCACTCTTTTCGAGACGGTCCAGCTGCAAAAAAAATTGACCCTTCTCAAAGGAAAGGGAGGATACCTTATATGGAATATGTCGTTTCCATTCTGCTCTCCGGCATCTCGGTGGGCGGTCAGTACGCCCTCATCGCCATCGGCTACACCATGGTGTACGGCATCCTGCGCCTGATCAACTTCGCCCACGGCGATGTGTTTATGGTGGCGGGCCTGATGGGCGTTTACCTGTCCACCTATCTGCCGCTGTACGTGGCCCTGCCGCTGGTGCTGATTCTGACGGTGCTGCTGGGCTTCGTCATCGAGCGCGTGGCGTACAAGCCCCTGCGCTCCGCCCCCCGGATGTCCGTCATGATCTCCGCCATCGGCGTGAGCTACCTGCTCCAGAACACCGCCACCTATGTCACCGGCGGCCAGCCCATGACCTACCCGGAGCTTCCCGGTCTGTCCGCCACGGTGAACATCGCGGGCACCCCCACCAAGTGGGTGGTCATTCTCACCCCCATTCTGGTGCTGGCTCTCGTGCTGGTGCTCACCCAGCTCATCAACCGCACCAAGATTGGTATGGCCATGCGGGCGGTGGCCAAGGATTTTGAGACCAGCCAGCTCATGGGCATCAAGATCAACTCCGTCATCTCCGCCACCTTCGTCATCGGCTCTGCGCTGGCGGCAATCGGCTCCATGCTGTATTTCACCAACTACCGGGCCATCACGCCCACCATCGGCTCCCTGCCCGGCCTGAAGGCTTTCGTGGCGGCGGTGTTCGGCGGCATCGGCTCCATCCCCGGCGCAGTGATCGGCGCGTTCATCATCGGTATCTGTGAGACGATCATCAAGGGCCTGCCCGCCGCGTGGGACGTGTCCGTCTTCTCCGATGCATTCACCTTCGCCCTGCTCATCATCATTCTGGTCTTCAAGCCCACCGGCCTCTTCGGTGAAAAGGCCACCGAAAAGGTTTAAGGAGGTGCCCGAAATGATCAAACAGGAAAAAAGCAAAACCGGCGCATTTCTGGCCTTCGTTGCGGTGGTCGTGGTGCTTGCGCTGGTGATCCTGCTGGAGAACCTCAGCACCATCGTCCCCAACGTTCCCAAAGTGCTCCAGCCCACCAGCCAGCTGTTCACCGTGCTGAAAAAGGGCGCGGTCTATTCGCTGGTGGCCGTGTCCATGAACCTGCTCAACGGCTTCACCGGCCTGTTCTCTCTGGGCCAGGCGGGCTTCATGCTGCTGGGCGCGTACACCTACGCCATCCTCACCATCCCCGTGGCGGATAAGGACACTGTTTACTATCTGTTCGGCGGCTCCGCCGTCAAGTTCTCCCTGCAGGATGCCTTCGGCGCCATCTTCGGCACCACCGGTGTGGGCGGTGCGGTGAGCATGGTCCTCGGCGTGCTGGTGGCCCTCATTCTGGCGGGCGTGGTGGCCGCGTTCTTCGCGTGGCTTATCGGCCTGCCCGTCCTGCGGCTCAAGAGCGACTACCTCGCCATTGCCACCCTCGGCTTTGCCGAAATCATCCGTGCCTTCTTCCAGTGGCAGAAGCTGGGCCGGGTTACCAACGGCGCCAACATGCTCAAGAACTTCCCCACCTTCTCCAGCTTCAATATCACCGACGCCAGCGGCAACGTGGTCCTGCGGCTGTCCTGCTTCGTGCCCTTCTTTGTGGCCATTGTGTGCATCGCCATTATCGTGATGCTCATCAACTCCTCCTACGGCCGGGCCTTCAAGGCCATCCGTGAGGACGAGATTGCCGCCGAGGCTATGGGCATCAACCTCGCAAAGCACAAGATGCTGTCCTTCTGCATCTCCTCCTTCTTCGCCGGTGTGGGCGGCGCGCTGTTTGCCATGTACGCCGCCAACGCGCAGGCCAAGGTGTTTACCTCCACCATGACCTATGAGATTCTGCTCATCGTGGTCATCGGCGGCATCGGATCCATCTCCGGCTCCTGCATTGCCACGTTCCTGTATGTGGCCTGCTCTGAGTGGTGGCTCCGCTTCCTCGATACCAAAATGTACATCGGCAACACACAGGTCCCCCTCCTGCGGGATGGCTTCCGCATGGTGGTGTTCTCCATCATCATCATGATCGTGGTGCTGTTCTTCCGCCGGGGCATTATGGGCGATAGGGAGCTGAGCGACCTGTTCCGGCGCCGTGCCGGGCAGAAGAAAGCGGGAAAGGAGGCGGCGAAATGAGCCAGAACGTGCTGAAAATCGAAAACGTCACCATGCAGTTCGGCGGAGTCATCGCCGTCAACGACCTGTCCCTTGAGGTCAACGAGGGCGAGATCGTCGCTCTCATCGGCCCCAACGGCGCGGGCAAGACCACCGCGTTCAACTGCATCACCGGCGTGTACGAGCCTACCAACGGCCGGGTGTCCTTTATGGGGGAGACCATGCTGGAAAACCACCCTCAGGGTAAGATGAAGAAGCAATACGCCGGGGAGCACAACGGCATGTTCACACAGGCAATCAGCCCCACGCCGGACAAGATCACCCAGCTGGGCATTGCCCGTACCTTCCAGAACATCCGCCTGTTTTCCGCCCTTACCGTGTTTGAAAATGTTCTCATCGCCAAGCATATGCGGGCGAAGCAGAACGTCTTTTCCGCCACCTTCCGCCTGAACCGGAAGGAGGAGGCCCGGATGCGGGCCGAGGCCATGGCCCTGCTGGAAGAGCAGGGACTGGCCCACCTGAAGGACGAGGTGGCGGGCTCTCTGCCCTACGGTCTCCAGCGCCGTCTTGAGATCGCCCGTGCGCTGGCCACCGAGCCGAAGCTCCTTCTGCTGGACGAGCCCGCTGCGGGCATGAACCCCCAGGAGACCCAGGAGCTTACCGATTTCATCCGGGACATCCGGGATAAATATCACCTGACCGTCTTCATGATTGAGCATCACATGGATCTGGTCATGCAGATCTCCGACCGCATTTACGTGCTGGACTTCGGCAAGCTCATCGCGCAGGGCACGCCGGCGGAGGTTCAGAGCAATCAGCGCGTCATCGACGCGTATCTGGGGGTGGCTGACGATGCTGAGAATTGATGATCTGAAAGTCCGCTACGGCGGCATCGAGGCCGTCAAGGGCATCACCTTTGAGGTTCCGGAGGGCAAGATCGTCACCCTCATCGGCGCCAACGGCGCGGGCAAGTCCACCACCCTGCGGACTATCGCCGGGCTGATCCGCCCCGCCGAGGGTCGGGTGCGGCTTCAGGCGGAGGATCTCACCGGCCTATCCCCGGACAAGATCGTGTCCAAGGGCGTGACGCTGGTGCCCGAGGGGCGGCACGTGTTTCCCGACCTCACCGTGCTGGAAAACCTCAAGATCGGCGCGTACCTCCGCAGCGACAAGGAGAATATGGACCACGACCTCAACTGGGTGTACGAGCTGTTTCCCCGGCTGAAGGAGCGTTCGTGGCAGGCGGCGGGTACCTTGTCCGGCGGCGAGCAGCAGATGCTGGCCGTTGGCCGCGCCCTCATGAGCCGCCCCAAGCTCATTATGATGGACGAGCCGTCACTGGGCCTCGCCCCCATCGTTGTCCGGGGCATCTTCGACATCATCAAGGAGATTAACCGCATGGGCGTCACCGTTCTGCTGGTGGAGCAGAACGCCAACATGGCCCTCCAGATTGCCGATATCGGCTACGTGCTGGAGACCGGGCGCATCACCATGTCCGGCCCGGGTCGGGAGCTCATGGCCAACGAGCAGGTGAAGAAGGCCTATCTGGGCTGAGCCATCTGAATAACAAGAGAAAAAGCGGGGACGCCGATGCGGCGTCCCCGCTTTGAGTGTGTCAAAAGGCCCGGAACGCCTGCGTTCCGGGCCTTTTTGCGGATAGATTACTCCCCCGTCACCGTCACGTCATGGATCCACTTTGCACTGCGGAAGCGGATTACGCCAAAGGTGCACTTGATGATGCTTTCCGATGACATGGCCAGATACACCCAAAGAATGCCCAGCTTGAACACCAGTCCGGACAGTGCCGCCAACGGGATGGCCACCAACCACAGGGGCGTCAGGTCGATGAGGGTGGCCATGCGGACGTCGCCGCCGCCCCGGAGCACGCCCACGATATTGGTGGTGTCGAAAGAACGCAGAGGGATCAGGCAGAAGGTGACGGTGAGCATGAGGGTGCAGATCTCTCCCGCTCCGGCGGACAGCTTGAACAGCGGGTAGAGCACCGGCGCGACGAGCACGTGGAGCAGGACGAGAAACAGACCGCCCGCTGCAAGACCGAACAGGAAGGCCAGCACATTGAGCAGCGCACCCAGATCATAGACACGCTCCTTATGGCCGGAGCCGATCTCCTGCCCGATGATGATGGCGGCAGTGCCCGCAATGGCGAAGATGCCCACGGTGCACAGGTTGGTGATGTTGCCCGCGATGGCGTAGGCCGCCAGGATTTCCTTTGAGCCGGCCATGTGCCCCATGATGGTGGGGAACAGTGAGGTACCGAGACCCCAGAACGTCTCATTGCACATCACGGGGGTGGCGTAGCGGACAAATTTTTTCACCGCCGCACCGCCGGGGCGAAGCATAAGGGCGGGGTTGATGCGGAACGCCTTGTCCCGCACCGCCCACACAACCATGATGGTAAAGGAGATGATCCGGGCAATCAGGGTGGCCAGCGCCGCGCCCTCCACCTCCAGCCGGGGCAGACCCAGCTTGCCGAAGATAAGCACCCAGTTCAGGAAGGTGTTGCACACGATGGACACGATGAGGATATACATACCCAGATTGGGCCGACCCATGGCCCGGTGGGCACCGATATACACCTGCACAAAGCTGTCGAAAAGGTAAGACCAGCCCACGATGCGGGCGTACCGGGCGGCCACGGCGATGACCTCCGGGTCGTTGCCGAACAGAGCCATGAACTGTGTGGGCAGGAAGCACATCACCAGTGCGAACAGCAGCGTGATGCCCCCCGCGGCGTACATGCCGATGCCCATGACCCGGTTGATGGTGTCCTTGTCGCCCTTGCCCCAGTGCTGGCTGATGAGGACGGAGGAGCCGCTCTGGATGCCGAACATGAGCAGCTGGATGACGAACACCGGGATGTTGGCCAGCGTGACTCCGGCCAGCGGGCCTTCGCCCAGCGTGCCCACCATGAAGGTGTCCAGCAGACCCATGGAATTGGTGATCAGATTCTGGAGCAGCAGGGGCAGCGCCAGCCGCAGCAGGCGGCTGTAAAAGCCCGGCTCACGTTTGAAGAGTTTCAGCATAAAAACCTCGTTGTTTTCATTTAAAATGTAATTTTCAGGACATGGATGTAAACAGGCTGTCCGCCGCGCCCTTCAGGGCGGCGACGAGCCGATCGGCCTCCTCCCGGGTGCTGTCCGGGGAGAAGGAGATGCGCAGTGCCCCATCCAGCCACGGCTTGGGCAGGCCGAGGGCGGCGAACACATGGCTGGGCTTGCCCTTGTGGCAGGCGGAGCCGGAGGAGATGCAGATGCCCTGATCGCCCAGCACCCGGACGATGACCTCGCTCTTGTAGCCCGGCAGGGTGACGGCGCAGATGTGGGCCGCGTCCCCGGCGGAGATGACCTCCAGCCCGGGCAGGGCGGCCCTGAGCCGCTCCAGCGTGTATTCCTTGATGGCGGCGGTGCGCTCGAGACGGGTTCTGTCCGCCATGGCGGCTTCGCAGGCGGCGGCAAAGCCCGCCAGCTGGACGGTGGCCTCGGTGCCGGAGCGCATACCGTCCTCCTGCCCGCCGCCGGTGATCATGGGCCGCAGGCGGACGCCCTTTTTGACGTACATGGCGCCCACGCCCTTGAGGGCGCCCAGTTTGTGGCCGCTGACGGCGGCCAGATCCACCCCCAGCGAGGCAACGGAGTACGGCAGCTTCAGAAAGCCCTGCACCGCGTCGCAGTGAAAGAGGATGCGGCTGTCAAATGCCTTTAACGCCCGGACGCAGTCCGCAATCGGCAGAACGGAGCCGACCTCGTTATTCACCAGCATCATGGACACCAGCGCCGTGTCCGGCCGGAGGGCGGCGGCCACGGCCTCTGCCGTGACGCGGCCGGCCTTGTCAGGCTTGAGGTACGTCACCTCGCAGCCCTGCCCCTCAAGCTCTTTGCAGGTCTCCAGTACGGCGGCGTGCTCGATGGCGGTGGTGATGATATGCTTTCCCTTCCGGCGGTTGAGCTCCACGCCCTTCCGGATGGCCCAGTTGTCGCTCTCGGTGCCGCAGGAGGTGAAGTACACCTCCCCCGGGGCGCAGCCCAGCGAGCGCGCCACGGTCTCCCGGTATCCTTTGACGCGCTCTGCCGCCTGCCGCCCCCACGGGTAGCGGGAGGAGGGGTTGCCGAACTGTCCCATGGCCTCCGTCATGGCCCGGGCCGCCTCGGGCCGCACCGGCGTGGTGGCCGCGTAATCAAAATAACAAAGCTCGCTCATATCCTCACCTTATATTAATGTTATGAAATCATGCAGATTCCGCTGCAAATGAACCCTACTATTTTAAGGCCGGGCGGCGGGAAAGTCAACGTCGGTGTAAAGTTTTCATGGGCAAACGATGAGCGGAGAAGACCGCTTCCCCCGGGACTCCGGACTCAGCAGAAAAGCACCGGCGCTCCCGAAGCGCGTTGGGGCCGTCGTGCGGGCCGGATTTTCCGCGATGCCCCGGATCACTGCGCATGAAGAAGTGCGCTGAAAGGCGGCGCGCCGTCCGTGCGGCAGAGCGCGAAACTGCCGGGTTCATTTGCCGCT
>CAYNEH010000017.1:0-15925 GCA_964396195.1 uncultured Oscillospiraceae bacterium | reverse complement strand
ATTGCGGAGAAATACGCAGAAAAGCATTGCGTTTAGTGTCAAGACAGCTTATAATAGGCTTACTTTGATAAAGGTGGATAACTCAATGAAACATGACGTCAACTACACCATGCTCTTCGATTTTTACGAGCTGACCATGGGCAACGGCTATTTCCAGACCGGTCTGAAGGATCGGATCTGTTACTTCGACGTGTTTTTCCGCAACGTTCCCGACGGCGGCGGCTTCGCTATTGCCGCGGGTCTGGATCAGGTCATACAGTATATCCGTAACCTTCACTTCGATCAGGAGGATCTGGATTACCTGCGTACCAAGGGCGCGTTCTCCGAGGAGTTTCTGAACTTCCTGCTGACCTTCCGCTTCACCGGAGACATCTGGGCCGTGCCCGAGGGCACCCCCATCTTCCCCCGGGAGCCTATCCTCACCGTCCGCGCCCCCGCCATTCAGGCCCAGTTCATCGAGACCTACATCCTGTTGGCCCTGAACCACCAGTCCCTCATCGCAACCAAATCCAACCGCATCGTCCGGGCCGCTGAGGGCCGCGCGGTGTCCGAGTTCGGCTCCCGCCGGGCACAGGGGGCCGACGGCGCACTGCTGGGCGCCCGGGCGAGCTACATCGCCGGCTGCGCCGGCACTGCCTGCGCTATGGCCGACCAGATGTTCCACACCCCTGCCACCGGCACCATGGCTCACTCGTGGGTGCAGATGTTCCCCGACGAGTACACTGCCTTCAAAACCTACTGCAAGATTTACCCCACCGCCGCCGTCCTGCTGGTGGATACCTATAACGTTCTGCACTCCGGCGTGCCCAACGCCATCCGCGCCTTCAAGGATGCGGGCATCACCAAGGGCGGCATCCGCATCGACTCCGGTGACCTTGCCTACCTGTCACGGAAGGCCCGGAAGATGCTGGACGAGGCGGGTCTTCCCGACATCCGCATCATCGCGTCCAACTCGCTGGATGAGTATATCATCCGGGACCTGCTCACTCAGGGTGCGCAAATCGACGGTTTCGGCGTAGGCGAGCGGCTTATCACCTCCAAGTCCGAGCCGGTGTTCGGCGGCGTATACAAGCTGGCCGCCATTGAGGACGAGAACGGCGCCATCATCCCCAAAATCAAGATCAGCGAGAACTCCGCCAAGATCACCATTCCCCACTTCAAGAAGGTCTACCGCCTGTTCGAGAACGCCACCGGCAAGGCCATGGCCGACTATGTCTGCCTGTATAACGAAGAGCCCGACTTCACCCAGCCGCTGGAGCTGTTTGACCCGGAGGCCACGTGGAAGCGCAAGACCGTCACCGACTTCACCGCCGTGCCGCTGCTGGTGCCGGTTTTCGAGAAGGGCAAGCAGGTGTACCAGTCCCCCGACATCGAGGACATCCGCGCCTACTGCGCCGAGCAGGTGGACAAGCAGTGGGACGAAGTCAAGCGTTTTGAGAACCCCCACAATTATTACGTTGACCTGTCCCAGGCCCTGTGGGACGTCCGGGAGGATCTCCTCAAGCAGCATTAACCACCGGAAAACTCAGCCGCCCCCGGAATCATATCCGGGGGCGGCTTTTTATATCGTCGTCGTTTTCTGAATTTGTTAATGTAATTTTAATAATTATTTTTAGTGGTTTTCCTCTTGATATTATGTCATAACGGTGGTATACTGCGTTCATCAAGAAATATTGAAAGGAAGCGCAAGTCATGGAATACGCCGCCGTTCCTGATCCTTTTGACACAAATACCCTCCGGTCTCGCCGCCGTCCCCGCCCGCAGGAGCAGGGACGCGACCCCTACGACGGACTTCGTCCCTGGTCGGCCATCACCCACGGCGTGGGCGCGGCGCTGGCTTTGCTGGGCACCGTCCTGCTGCTGGTTCGGGGCACCCTCACCGGGGCCGACATGTGGAAGCTGGTGTCCTTCGCCGTGTATGGTCTGTCTATGATCGGGCTGTACACCGCCTCCACCCTGTACCACTGCGTCAACACCACGGTACGGGGCCGGATCAATCTGCGGAAATACGACCACACCTCTATTTACTTTCTTATCGCCGGAACCTATACCCCCATCTGCCTGACCGTGCTGCGGGGGCCGTGGGGCTGGTCGCTGTTCGGCATCATCTGGGCGCTGGCCATCGCGGGCATTTTCATGAGCCTGTTCTGGATCAACTGCCCCCGGAAGCTCACCTCCACCATCTATATCTCCATGGGCTGGCTGGCCATCATCGCCATCTGGCCCCTGTGGCAGACTGTCGGCTCCGCCGGGCTGTTCTGGCTGCTGCTGGGCGGCGTGCTGTATACCGTGGGCGGCGTGCTGTACGCCCTCAAGTGGCCCGGCCGGAACAATCCCCGCTTCGGCTGCCACGAGATCTTCCACGTGTTCATCGTCCTCGGCTCCATCGCCCACTTCATGCTGATGTACCTGGTGGTTCTGCCCTTCTGACCCCTATAACGCCAACGCGCCCCGCGGCTCACCGCCGCGGGGCGCTTTTTTCTCGCTCAGAACGGCAAACTTCCGTCCTCACCCTCCTCCGGCTCCCGCCGGGGAGCCAGCGCGGCGGTGGTCACTGCGTCGTGTCCGTACTTTTCCCGCAGGCTGTCCATCACCCGCTCCAGCTTTTCCGCCCGGTCCCGCCGCTGCGGCTCTTCCGGGGTGAACAGGCCCAGCTGCTCCGCCGCCTCGTCCTCCGGCACCAGATTCTGGGCAGTCAGGGTGATGGCCCGGATGGGCGCGCCCGCCCGCCAGCTTCTGTCCAGAATGTCCATGGCCATCCGGCCCAGCTCCCGGGCGGTGCAGGTGGGTGCGGCCAGTGGCCGCTGGCGGCAGATGTCCTTGAACTCCGGATTCCGGATGGTCACCTGCACCGTGGTCGCCTTCAGGTGGTGCCGCCGCAGACGGACGGCCACCTCGTCGGCCAGCATGGCGACGCCCCGCTCGATGTCATCCCGCCGGGTGAGGTTATAGGGAAACGTCTCCCCCTTGCCCACGGATTTGGGCGGCGTGTACTGTCCCGCCGGGGCCACCGGGCTGTTTTCAAGGCCGTTGGCGTAGCTCCACAGCTGCCCCCCCTGCTTGCCCAGCAGATTCACCAGCGTCTGACCGTCGAAGGCGGCCAGTTGCCCGATGGTATGGACGCCGTGCTGCCCCAGCACCTTGCCCGCCGTCCGTCCCACATACAGCAGATCCGTCACCGGAAGGGGCCAGACGATGGTCCGGAAATTCTCCGGCGTGATGAGGGTGGTGGCGTCCGGCTTTTTGTAGTCACTGCCCAGCTTGGCGAAAATCTTGTTGAAGGACACCCCCACCGAAATGGTCAGCCCCAGCTCCTCCCGCACTTCGGCCCGGATGCGGTCAGCCAGCGCCGCCGGGTCCCCGCCGAAGAGGTGTAGGGTGCCGGTGACATCCAGCCAGCTCTCGTCGATGCCGAAGGGCTCGATCAGGTCGGTGTAGCGCTCGTAGATTGCGTTGACCTTTTTGGAGTACACCTCGTAGCGGTCGTGGTGAGCGGGGAGCAGCACCAGCTCCGGGCACTTGTTCCGTGCCTGCCAGATGGTCTCGGCGGTCTTGACGCCGAAGGCCTTGGCCGGTTCGTTTTTCGCCAGAATAATGCCGTGGCGGCTCCTGGGGTCACCGCACACCGCCACCGGCCTGTCACGGAGCTCCGGATGGCTCAGCAGCTCCACCGAGGCGTAAAAACAGTTGCAGTCGCAGTGAAAAATGATCCGATCCATCCGGGCTCCCCCCTTTTCCCACAGCATAGCATACCCGGCGGGAAAAGTCAAACACCCGTTCTATTTTTCAGATTCGGTCGAAAACAGTTGCATTTCCGTGGCAGTTCTGTATAATTTTTTTGTGTGAAAAAATATTTTATTATCGGAGGATCTCATATGACCGAAAAAAGAACCACGGGCGAGCTGCTGCGCCGATATGCATTCCTGTGCGTCTCCCTGCTGATCATGGCCTTCGGTGTGGCATTTTCCATCAAGGCCAGTCTCGGCACGTCTCCCATCTCCAGCGTTCCCAATGTCATCAGTATGTTTACCCCCCTGACGGTGGGCAACGTCACCATCATCATGCACTGCGTGTTCATCGCATTGCAGATTCTCCTGCTCCGCCGCCGGTATCAGCTCGTCCAGCTCATGCAGCTGCCCGTGGCCATCGTGTTCGGCTACCTCACCGACTTCGCCGTCTGGGCCATTCAGGGCATCCAGTACACCTCCTACTGGCAGCAGTGGCTGCTGTGTGCCGTGGGCATCGTTCTGGTGGCCGTCGGCGTGAGCTGCGAGGTCACCGCCGGTGTGGTGGTGCTGGCAGGTGAGGGACTGAGCCTTGCCATCTGTCAGGTGTTCCCCAAGCTGAAATTCGGCAATGTGAAGATGGGCTTTGACATCACGCTGGTGGTCATCGCCTGCGTCCTGTCCTTCCTGTTCCTGGGCCGTCTGGCCGGCGTCCGGGAGGGCACCGTGGCCGCCGCCGTTCTGGTGGGCCAGCTGGTCAAGGTAATCAACCGTTCTCTCGTTCCCTTCGACCGCAGGGTGCTCTCCGGCGGCAAAACCGGCTCCGGCGCAGTCTGATCCCCCGGTTTCGCGGTTTCCATTCCAGAATATGGTTCCCGAACTGTTGAAATTGCCGGTTGCGGCGTGAAAACGTTCATGTTACAATTAAAATGGTCTTTTACTATGTCAGCGCGTCCGGTTTCCGGACGCGCTGTCACCGTGAGGGAAATTCAAAGAGAAAAGGAGACTTCATCCTATGACTGAACAAGAACAGCTCAGACTGACGAAGAAGCGCTGGATCATCCTGCTCGCCAGCTGCCTGATCAATCTGTGCATCGGCTCCATGTACGCCTGGAGCGTGTTCGCGGCCCCCATGGCGGAACATCTGAGCGCCCTCAAGGGCGTAACGCTCACTGCGGCTGATCTGGCCATCGTGTTTTCCATCGGCAATGCCGACGGCTTCATCACCCTGATCGGCGGCGGCTTCATCAACGACAAGCTCGGTCCCAAGTGGGTCATCTTCGCCGGCGGCCTGCTGTTCGGCCTGGGCTTCGTGGTGTGCGGTCTTGCAACCAGCGTGGGCATGCTCATTGTGGGCTTCGGCCTGCTGTGCGGCCTCGGCATGGGTCTTGCCTACGGCTGCACCATCAGCAACTCCGTCAAGTTCTTCCCTGACAAGCGCGGCCTCATCGGCGGCATCGCCACCGCGTCCTACGGCATCAGCTCCGTCATCATTCCCCCTATCGCCAACGCTCTCATCTCCAGCCTGAGCGTCACCACCGCCTTCAAGATCTTCGGCATCGCCACCATCATCATCGTGTGCGTGTTCTCCTTCATGGTGGAGAAGTGCCCCGCCGACTTCGTTCCCGCCGGCTGGACGCCTCCCGCTCCCACCGGTGAGGTGAAGGCCGCCGCCCCCGACAAGAACTGGAAGCAGATGCTGTCTGCCCCCGTCTTCTATGTCATGATCATCATGCTGTTCTTCGGCGCCAACTTCGGCATGATGGCCATCTCCCAGGCCTCCGGCATCGCCCAGAACATGATCGGCATGACCGCCGCGCAGGCCGCCATCGTGGTCTCCGTGCTGGCCCTGTTCAACGCCTTCGGCCGGATCATCGCCGGCTCCCTGTCTGATAAGATCGGCCGCATCAACACCCTGACGGCGGTGTTCGTCATCGCCATTGCCGCCCTGATGGCTCTGTACGCCTGCAGCGAGGGCTCCGTTGCCCTGTTCTACGTCGGCATCTGCCTCATCGGCGTGTGCTTCGGCGCCTTCATGGGCATCTACCCGGGCTTCACCGCCGACAACTTCGGCACCAAGAACAGCAGCGTCAACTACGGCATCATGTTCATCGGCTTCTCCGCCGCCGGCCTCATCGGTCCCCAGATCATGAGCAATCTCTACAAGTCCAGCGGCGCTTACCAGCCCGCCTTCCTTGTGGCCGCAGTCATGGCCGTGGTCGGCTTGGTTCTGTCCTTCGTGTACCGGGCCGTCAGCAAGCGTTCCCGCTAAAGACGAATTGCGGGGCTGTACGGCTCTGCACCTTTTAAAAACCTGTCAGCCTGATACGCAGAAATGCCGGAGCGGAATCACCGTTCCGGCATTTTCGCGTTATCAATTCTTCGGTCTGAAACATCAGAAAAGGCATTCCTGTCTGTGGCCTCCGCAAGGCCCGCATCAGGGATGCCTTTCCTGTTTATCCGCGTTTTTGCCCGCTTCGGAATCAGCTGAGAAGCACTGCCTCCCGGATCTCCTGATCCGCTGCGCCCTCCATTCGGTCGGACTTCATCTCCGGCAGATCGCCCGGGCATCCCCGGTCTTGCCCTACGCGCGGGCAGCCGCGTCAAGGCAGCGCTGACCTAATCGAAATTTTTTCTGAAAATGCCTTTTAAATGTGGTATACTTGTGATACCAAAAAAAGGTTGGCATACTGCGAGCCCATCTGCACTGCCCTGCAAGAAGTCATGTCAACAAGAAAAACCGTCTCAAATACCTGAGCCGCACCCTGCACCACGACCGCCCGTCCATCCACGACTGACAACTCAAGAAGGGAGAACACGAATTATGGAAACTGTATACCGCAACCTGACCGTCACCGCTGAGCCTGCCCCGGTGTACGAGCTGCGCCGGACGGTCGGACGCGGGTGAGCTCTCACGCGCGTGCGTGCGCGCAGCCGTGTCAAGGTAGAACCTAATTTACTACGTAAATTAGGTCTCCACCTTGACACGGCCAAACGGCTTTTTTGTATATAATAGGGGCAGAACCGGCAAATCCGGTCAAACTAAAAGGAGGCTGTTCTTATGTACGGTGCAATGTTTGGAGATTATGTGGGATCCATCTACGAATTCGACAACATCAAGACAAAGGACTTTCCGCTGTACAACCCTGACGCGGGCCTCACGGATGACAGCTACATGACCATCGCTGTTGCATCCGCCTGTCTCAGCTATGCGGACCATCGGGATCTTGACCGCTTCTCGGAAGAGGCTGCGCAGGAAATGCGCCGCATCGGGGACATTTATCCCTGGCCCAAGGGGGGCTATGGCCGGATGTTCAGCTATTGGCTCGACTCTCCTAACCCCCGGCCCTACGGGAGCTTCGGCAACGGCGCCGCCATGCGGGTGTCTCCGTGCGGTCTTACGGCACGGTCCCTGTCCGAGGCACTCGAACTTGCCAGGGCATCCGCTATGCCCACCCACAATCACCCGGAGGGAATCAAGGGTGCCCGGGCCACCGCCGCCGCGGTCTACCTCGCCTGTCACGGCCACTCCAAGGATGACATCCGGAAATTCATCCGCATGAACTTCTACCCGCTGGATCAGACGCTGGATGAGATCAGACCCGACTACGAGTTTGACGGAAGCTGTCAGGGCACCGTCCCGCAGGCAATCGAAGCGTTTCTGGAGAGCACGAGCTTCGAGGACGCCATCCGCAACGCCATCTCCATCGGCGGGGACAGCGACACCATAGGCGCCATCACCGGCAGCATTGCCGAGGCGTACTACGGTATGCCCCCGGAGCTCCGCAAAATGATCAGCGACGAGATTGAGCGCCGGTGCTGCCAGGAGGAGCAGGACATTGTGGCACGTTTCCGGCAGAGCTTCTGCAAGCAGCTTTGCAGCGATGACAGGCACGGAGAGAATCCCGGAATATCCGCCGGAAAATGAGAAACGCCGGCGCGTCTGAGCAGAACCGGAAGAACCGGACAACAGGCAAAATTCCCCATGATACAGGATAATAATTGCGGCGGCGGTCTTTACTGTCCATCCCTTGGGCAGCACCGCATAATTCTGCAAGCGCGATTTGCCCGCAATGCGCCGCAGACGATATTGCGCGGTGCTGCCCTTGCTTTTTCACGCCGTTTCTGCTACGGTGTAACCGTAAAATACAATCACCGAAGGAGCGATCCCCCATGAATCAGCAACGTGCCCGGGATTACGGCCTGACGGCAGGCAGCCTGTCCACCGGCCCCCGCAACAAGATCACCGACGTGCCCGGCGTGACCGTAGGCCACTGCACGGTGGACACCGACCGGTGCCATACGGGCGTCACCGCCGTCCTCCCCTGCCGGGAAAATCCCTTTTTCCACAAGCTGCCCGCCGCGTCCTTTGTCCTCAACGGCTTCGGCAAGAGCCTCGGGCTGGTGCAGATCGACGAGCTGGGCCAGCTGGAATCCCCCATCCTGCTCACCAATACTCTCAACGTGGGCAAGGTTCACGATGCCGCCGTCAGCTGGCTCATCCGCCGCTGCGCCGCCGAGGGGGAGACACTGCGCTCCGTCAACCCCGTGGTGTGCGAGTGCAACGACGGCTCTCTGTCCGACATCGCCCTCCGCCCGGTGGAAGCGGAGCATGTGTTCGCCGCGCTGGATGGCGCGGGGCCGGACTTTGCCGAGGGGGACGTGGGTGCGGGCCGCGGCATGATCTGTCACGACCTGAAGGGCGGCATCGGTTCCGCCTCCCGCCTTCTGGACGTCGGCGGCCGGACCTTCACCCTCGGCGTGCTGGCCCTCACCAACCACGGCAATCTCGCCGACCTCACCATCGGCGGCAATCACATCGGCCCGGCGCTGGCGGAAAAGCTCCGGGCTGAGCACACCATCGACGTGGGTTCCTGCATTCTCGTCATGGCCACCGATCTTCCGCTGGACAGCCGCCAGATCGGCCGGGTGCTCCGCCGGGGCAGCGTGGGTCTTGCCCGGCTGGGTTCCTTCATCGGCCATGGCTCCGGCGAGGTGTTCGTGGGCTTTTCCACCGCCAACGGCCGGGACCCGCGGGAAGAAAACGCCCTGCGCTCCGGCGCTCTCTTCGCCGAGGACGCCATGGATCTCCCCTTCCGGGCCATGGCGGAGTGCGCGGAAGAGGCAGTGCTCAACTCCATGCTGTGCGCCCATACGCTCACCGGCTATACCGGCCGCACCGTCCGGGCCCTGCCGGATCTGTGGACGCCGGCGGGCTTTACCTGCGGCTGATCGGGATTTTTCCCGCCGCTTACATTTGTCCGTCCATGAAATACCTTCGTCTTTTTGGCGAATCCAATGGGTCAAAAACTGTCAATCATGGCAGTTACGCCAATTTTATTCTGTGAACTGTTCTTTCGTTTGCAAAAGTGCAGATACACCGTTATAATGGAATTGAACATATAATGAGAGAAAATGAATAAAAGAAAGCGACAGTGAACGTCAAAAAATCTGAACAATGGAGGGAATCAAGTGCCTGAACAGTTTAACAAAGTTCTGGCCGCCAACCGCGGCGAGATCGCCATCCGCATTTTCCGGGCCTGCTACGACCTGGGTCTGCACACCGTGGCGATGTACTCCAACGAGGACATCAACAGCCTGTTCCGCATCAAGGCCGACGAGGCCTACCTGATCGGCGAGAACCAGTCTCCGCTGGGCGCCTATCTGGACATCCCCGGCATCATTGACCTGGCCAAGCGCCGGGGCGTGGACGCCATCCACCCCGGCTACGGCTTCCTGTCCGAGAACGCCGCCTTCGCCCAGGCCTGCGAGCAGAACAACATCAAGTTCATCGGTCCCCCGTCCCACGTTCTGGCCCAGATGGGCGACAAGCTGGCCGCCAAGGCCACGGCTATCGCCTGCGGCGTGCCTATCATCCCCGGCTCCACCGAGCCGCTGAAGGACGCGGATGAGGCGGTGGAAAAGGCCGTGAGCTATGGCTTCCCCATCATCCTGAAGGCCGCTGCCGGCGGCGGCGGACGCGGCATGCGCCGCTGCGACACGGTGGAGGAAGTCCGCACCAACTTCGAGCTTGTGAAGAACGAAGCCCGCAAGGCCTTCGGCAACGAGGACATCTTCATTGAGAAGTTCCTTGTGGAGCCCAAGCACATTGAGGTGCAGATCCTCGCCGATGAGCACGGCAACGTCATGCATCTGGGCGAGCGCGACTGCTCGCTCCAGCGCCGCTACCAGAAGGTGGTGGAGTTTGCCCCTGCCTGGTCCGTCCCCAAGGCCACCATCGACGCCCTCCGGGCCGACGCAGTCAAGATCGCCAAGCACGTGGGCTATGTCAACGCCGGCACCGTGGAGTTCCTCGTGGACAAGCACTCCGGTCAGCACTACTTCATCGAGATGAACCCCCGCATTCAGGTGGAGCACACCGTCACCGAGATGGTCACCGGCATCGACCTTGTCCGCGCCCAGATCCTCATCGCCGAGGGCTACACCCTGTCCACTCCGGAGATCGGCCTTGCCAGTCAGGACGACCTGCGCATCAACGGCTACGCCATCCAGTGCCGTGTAACCACCGAGGATCCGTCCAACAACTTCGCCCCTGACACCGGCAAGATCACCGCCTACCGCTCCGGCGGCGGCTTCGGTGTCCGGCTGGAC
Organism: uncultured Oscillospiraceae bacterium; assembly: GCA_964396195.1. Classification (GTDB taxonomy): domain Bacteria; phylum Bacillota; class Clostridia; order Oscillospirales; family Oscillospiraceae; genus Enterenecus. The sequence goes on along the minus strand of CAYNEH010000017.1, from coordinate 5,588 downwards.
GGCGGCAACGCCGCCGCCGGCAGCGTCATCTCCCCCTACTACGACTCCCTGCTGGTCAAGGTCACCTCGTGGGACAACACCTTCGAAGGTGCCTGCCGCCGTGCCGCCCGCGCCCTGAGTGAGGAGCACGTCCGCGGCGTCAAGACCAACATTCCCTTTGTCACCAACATTCTGGTTCACCCGGCCTTCCACGCCGGCGCGTGCCACACCAAGTTCATTGATGACACTCCCGAGCTGTTTGAGTTTGAGAACAGCCGCGACCGCGCCACCAAGGTGCTCAAGTACATCGCCCAGATTCAGGTGGACAACCCCAACACCGAGCGCCACCAGTACGACACTCCCCGCTTCCCCACTCCCACCGGCAAGCCTCTCAGCGGCGTCAAGCAGCTGCTGGACGCCAAGGGGCCCGAGGCCGTCAAGCAGTGGGTGCTGGATCAGAAGAAGCTGCTCATCACCGACACCACCATGCGGGACGCCCACCAGTCCCTGCTGTCCACCCGGATGCGCACCCGCGATCTGGTCAAGTGTGCGGACGGTGTCGCCGAGATCCTCAACGACTGCTTCTCGCTGGAGATGTGGGGCGGCGCCACCTTCGACACCGCCTACCGCTTCCTCCACGAGTCTCCGTGGGAGCGGCTTGACATGCTGCGGGAGAAGATTCCCAACATCCCCTTCCAGATGCTGCTCCGCGGCTCCAACACCGTGGGCTACGCCAACTTCCCCGACAATCTGGTGCGGGAGTTCGTGAAGGAGTCCGCCCGCTCCGGCATCGACGTGTTCCGCGTGTTCGACTCGCTGAACTGGCTGCCCGGCATGGAGATCGCCATGGACGAAGTCCTCAACCAGAACAAGCTGTGCGAGGCCACCATCTGCTACACCGGCGACATTCTCGATCCCACCCGGGACAAGTACACCCTCAAGTATTACGTGGATCTGGCCAAGGAGCTTGAAAAGCGCGGTGCGCACCTGCTGTGCATCAAGGATATGTCCGGCCTGCTCAAGCCCTATGCCGCCAAGAAGCTGGTCTCCACCCTCAAGCAGGAGATCGGCCTGCCCATCCACCTGCACACCCATGACACCACCGGCAACCAGGTGGCCGCCTACCTCATGGCCGCCGAGGCCGGAGTGGACATCGTGGACTGCGCCACCGCTTCCCTGTCCAGCCTGACCAGCCAGCCCTCCCTGTCCGCCGTGGTGGCCGCACTGGAGGGTCAGGAGCGGGACACCGGTCTCGATCTCCGGGAGATCCAGCGTCTGGACAACTACTGGGCCGACGTCCGTCTGCGCTACAAGAGCTTCGACGAGGGCCTGAAGAGCCCCACCACCGACATCTACCGCTACGAAATCCCCGGCGGCCAGTACACCAACCTGTACCCGCAGGTGGTCTCTCTGGGTCTCGGCTCCCGCTTCGAAGAGGTCAAGGAGATGTACAAGACCGTCAACGATATGCTGGGCGATCTGGTGAAGGTCACGCCGTCCTCCAAGATGGTAGGCGATCTGGCCATCTTCATGGTGCAGAACGACCTGACCCCCGACAACATCGTCGAAAAGGGCAAGAGCCTTGCCTTCCCCGACTCCGTGGTGTCCTACTTCAAGGGCATGATGGGTCAGCCCGCGTGGGGCTTCCAGCCCGAAGGCCTGCAGGAAGTCGTCCTCAAGGGCGAGAAGCCCATCACCTGCCGCCCCGGCGAGCTGCTGCCCGACGTGGACTTCGACCAGGTCTACAAGGACATGGAGAAATTCATGGAGGGCGAGCCCATCAATATGCGGGCCATGCTGGCTTACTGCCTGTTCCCCAAGGTGTATGAGGACTACCGCAAGCACCGCAAGGAGTACGGCTACATCACCCGCATGGGCAGCCACGTGTTCTTCAACGGCATGGCTCTGGGTGAGACCAACAAAATCAACATCGAGGACGGCAAGACGCTGGTCATCCGCTACCTCGGTCTGGGCGACCAGAACGACGACGGCACCCGCACCGTCAACTTCGAGCTCAACGGCATGCGCCGCGAGGTGGTCGTGCCCGACAAGCGGGCGGCGGTCAAGGGCAAGACCGTGGTGCTGGCCGATCCCGAGGACAAGAGCCAGGTTGGCTCCTCCATCCCCGGCATGGTGTCCAAGGTCAACGTCAAGCCCGGCGACGCCGTGGAGGAAAATCAGGTGCTGGCCGTCATCGAGGCCATGAAGATGGAGACCTCCGTGGTGGCCCGCATGGCCGGTATCGTGGATCAGGTGCACATCAAGGAAGGCAGCAGCGTCAAGGCCGGCGAGCTCCTGATTACCCTGAAAGTCAAGTAAGAAACTCCACTGCGAGCCGGCCTTGACCAATCGGGGTCCCCGTCGAAGCCCAGCGTCAGCGGGTTCGATGGGGAGAGGAGGCACAAGGGAGCGCGCGCCGTTTTCGCTCCGCGGAAACAGAGCGCGGCGGACTTTGGGCCGACGACGGCGAGCTGCTCATCACCCTCAAGGTCAAGTAAGATTCCCAAAACCGAAACTGTTCCAACATAAAGAGCCTGCGTCCGGGGTCATGCCCCGGCGCAGGCTCTCCGTCTGTCAAAAAAGCCTCGCAGAGTTTCGCCGCCGCTGCCATGCCCCGCCGCAGGCTCTCTCATATAATTTATGCTGTTTTTCACAAAGCGCAGATTATTTTCTCGTCGTTTAGCATAATTTCTAACAAAAATATACGAATTCTTTAAACCTCCCGTCTTGATTTATTCCCTGCTTCCCGGTACAATAATGTTAATCGGCTGATCCTGACCGCCGACGGACATCCATCCAACGAAGGGAGTACAAGCAATGAACAAACATCTTAAGCGGTTCGCCTCCATCGCAATGGCGTCTACCATGGTCTTTGGCCTGGTGTCCACTGCCAGCGCGAAAACTGTCACCCTGCAGCCCAGCGGCTACAAGCTGGAAGTCGGTGACAACGCCCCCACCCAGAGCAGCAACGCCCTCCACTATGGCGGCAACACCCAGTTGTTCACCTATGATGACTTTTCCGACCTGAAGGCCTATCCCGAGGCCAAGGAAGCCGTCAACTGGTGGCTGTCCTGCGGCGTCACCAACGGCGGTAAGACCTTTACCGAGTTCGGTGCCGACGATTCCTTCTATCGCTATGATCTGGCCTTCTTCCTGTATCGTTACTACTCCATCGTCAACGATGACGGCATGTGGTTCTATGACGACGTGCCCATCAACCAGATGGGCTCCACCATCGGCCTGAAGTTCAATGACGCCGTCACCAACACCCGCTGGTCCGGCATCATGGGCGGCATCGGCGCCCGCACCGAGGCCAACCCTGACCCCGTCACCGGTCTGACCGGCGCGAACTGCTTCGATCCCTTCGGCTCCGTCACGCCGGAGACCCTGCTGACCGCTCTGTTCCGTCTGATCAACTACAAGGACGGCACCGTGGGCAACGGCCACCCCGACATCACGGGCGAAACCACCATGCAGGTCAACTCCAACTTTGGCTACACGCTGGAGGCTCTGTCTGCTGAAGAGGCTGACAAGGTCCTGGGCGACGCCAAGGTCAGCAGCTGGGCCAAGCCCTATGTGGCCGCTATGGTCAAGAAGGGCCTGTACACGATTGGCGAGGGTGAGGATCTCACCGCTGCCATGAAGAAGATCGACGTCATCGAGACCCTGTACAACATCTGCAAGGGCACCGGCGCTCGTCACCACATGACCGAGAGCCTCCTCGTCACCACTGACGAGACCAAGATCTACTCCAAGGACGAGACCGTCAAGGACGCCAAGTGGCTGTTCGGCGGCGAGACCGAGGAAAAGGCTCTTAACTCCGTTATCGTTAAGAACGGCGCGAAGGTCACTCTGGAGAACGCCGACATCACCTATGGCCAGATGAAGTCCGCCATCCCCTATCCCATCGCTTACCGCTGGGGCCACTGCGCCGGCCTGCTGGCCTACGGCGAGGGCACCTATGTGACCATCAAGAACTCCAACCTGACCGTCACTGAGAACTCCAAGTTCGCCCATCAGGCGGTCACCGGCGTTCAGGTTGAGACCGGCGCCACCGTCCACATGATCAACACCACCACCACCGGCGACACCTCCGGCCTGCTGTGCTACGACGGCACCCTCATCTATGAGGACTGCTCCCTCGTGTCCTCCGGCCGCGTGACCTCCTCCGACTTCTTCTCCGGTATCGCCATCTATGACAACACCACCGTGAAGACTGCCAACGAGGACGGCTCTCCTGCCGGCGGCTTTATGGACGAGGCTGCCTCCACCTACGTGGTTGGCTCCGAGGACTTCCAGGCCGGCACCGGCGCCCAGACCGGTATCTCCACCTTCTACGCTTATGACAGCAAGCTGACCATGAGCGCCACCTCCTGCACCAACAACACCTCCATGCTGTCCGACGTCACCTCCACCATTCTGGAGAAGTGCGACGTGACCTACACTGGTTCCATCGCCAGCGTGGTCCGCGAGGGCAAGCTGGTCATCAAGTACATCGACTGCGGCGAGATCAAGCTGGGCGACCTGAAGGACGGCGAGTATGACATCACCGTCACCGGCACCGAGTACGGCTCCGCTTCCGCTGTCCGCGTGTACCTCGACGGCTCCACCTTCAGCCGCGCGCTCAAGGTCTATGTGGCCAACGGCTGCTCCCTGGAAGTCATCTACACCGGCGCGAAGCCCGTGGTCGAGCAGAACACTTCCGCCACCAAGGAAGTTCAGTGCTACGCCAACACCGAGGTCAAGGCCTCTGAGGTGACCACCAACACCGGCGATCTGATCCTCACTGCTGCGAAGTAATTCACCTTTTCGGTACTCAAAAGCCCGCCGTGGAATTCCACGGCGGGCTTTTTCTGTCCGACCTCTTTCGGCGGCATCCGGGATCAACTGCGCTTCTCACCCGCCCGGCGGTGCTGCCTTAAAAATCCGAAGAAACGCAGAAAGCCGGTCCCGCACAGGCGGGACCGGCTTTGAAGCTGCAAAACGGTCAAAATCAGAAGTACTTGCGGACTCCCTCATGGGCCAGAGAGGCGTCGGCGCTGATGGAGACGGTGAACTTGATGCCGTACTTTTCAGAGAAGGACTCCAACCAGTCAAGGAACACTTCCACATCGGGGCCGGCCTCGGCGGGAACAATCTTGTTCAGGCTCTCGATGAACACGTGGGTAATGTCGTAGTTGCTGGCGTACAGGCCGTAGATAAAGCCCTTCAGGCAGTCGAAGGTGGGCATATTGTACTCAGAAGTGTCCACCAGACGGATCTTGTAGCTAATATCGTAAGTCAGCTTGGAGCCGTGGGCAATGGCGACAACGTTGCCGTGCTCGTTCTCCACCGCGGTATTGATGAGTTCGATCATCTGCTTGGTCTTGCCGGTACCTTTGAGGCCCATGATTACTTTGACCATCACAATCACTCCTTATTCTTTTGAAGGGGGAGTCCCCTTTGTTATTACTATGTTATCATCTTTACCCCGAAATTTCAATATCTCTGGGGCAAGTTTATGGAAAATTCACGACTTTTTGCCGGCACTCAGCCGCTGCTCCAGCTCCGCCCGGCGCGTCTCCGTCCCGGGCTTGCCCAGCAGGGCGAACATATTCTTTTTATAGTCT
>CAYNEH010000016.1:0-16004 GCA_964396195.1 uncultured Oscillospiraceae bacterium | reverse complement strand
CCAGCAGAGCGTCCGCAGGACGCACCACCTCATTTTGCCGAGGCAACGGCAAATAAAAAGGAGTTCTTATGTTCGACGAAAACAAGCTGAAAAACATCAACCGTGCCGTTCTGGTGGGCCTGAACTGCCCGGGGCTGAGCCGGGAGGAAAACGCCGACGACGATTCTCTGGAGGAGCTGGCCGCTCTGCTGGACACCGCGGGCGGCGTGTGTCTGGGCACGGTGCTGCAAAACAAGAACAGCCCAGATCCCCGCACCTTCATCGGTGAGGGCAAGACGGCCGAAGTGAAGGAGCTGGTGGGCTCGCTGGGGGCGGACATCGTCATCTTCGATAACCCCCTGTCCCCGTCCCAGCAGCGGGTGCTCACCGAGGAACTGGGCGTGACGGTCATGGATCGGGCGGCGCTGATCCTCGACATCTTCGCCAAGCGGGCCCGCACCAGCGAGGGCCGCTTGCAGGTGGCGCTGGCCCAGTACAAGTACCTGCTGCCCCGTTTGACCGGTATGTGGAAGCATCTGGAGCGGCAGGAGGGCGCCATCGGCACCCGCGGTCCCGGCGAGACTCAGCTGGAAAGCGACCGGCGGCACATCCACCGGAAGATCGCCAAGCTGGAGGAGGAACTGCGGGACGTGCGTCGGGTGCGGGCCACTCAGCGGGAGCGCCGGGAGAAGAACGAGGTGCCGGTGGTGGCCATCGTGGGCTACACCAACGCGGGCAAATCCACCCTGCTCAACGCCCTTGCCGGCTCGGACATCCCGGCCAACGACCGCCTGTTCGACACGCTGGACACCACCACCCGGACGCTGGAACTGTCCGACACCTGCAAGGTGCTCATTTCCGACACCGTCGGCTTCATCGAAAAACTGCCCCACCAGCTGGTGGACGCATTCAAGGCCACGCTGGAGGAGCTGACCTTCGCCGACCTGCTCATCCACGTCATTGATGCCTCCGATCCCCACTGGCGGGAGCAGGCCGACGTGGTGGACAAGCTGGTGGTGGAGCTGGGGGCATCTGAGACGCCCCGGCTGGAGGTATTCAACAAGTGTGACAAGTTCGTGGGGGACATCCTGCCCCACGGCGAGGACATCGTGTCCATCTCCGCCAAAACCGGCGCGGGACTGGACGCGCTTACCGCCGCCATCGAGAAGCGGCTGGGCGACCGGGTGCGCCGGGTGGTCATCCATCTGCCCTACGACAAAGGCGGCCTGCTGGACACCCTCTATCAGGAGTCTAAGGTGGAAAAGGTGGACTATTCCGAGACCATCGACGTGACGGCGGTGTGTACGCCCAAGACCATCGGCCGTCTGGGCCGGTTCGTGGAGGGCTGGACGCAGCCCAAAGAGGACTGGGAGGATTAAACGGAGCTGCAGACCAAGCGCCTTGAGATCATCCGCGGCCCGCTGGACATGCGGGAGTTCTCCGCGCCTTTGGAAGCCCAGGGTTCCAAATCCGTTCTGACCGATAGTCCGCCTTTGTCAAGCCTGAAGTCGGACTTTTTGCCGCCATTTGCACTCGCCTGACGCATGTTCTGCGAGAGAGGAGATCTGTTGTCAAAACCGAATACCAAGCCGGGCAGGTCGCTGTGGACCTATGACTTTACCGTCATCACCCTAGGCAGCGTAGTGTCCATGGTGGGCGGAACCCTGTCCGGCTTTGCCATGAGCATCATGGTGCTGGATTATACCGGCTCCACCTTTCTGTATGCCCTGTTCAGCGTGGGCTATCAGATTCCGCTGCTGGTCTGCCCGCTGCTGGCCGGGCCGTATCTGGATCGGATGAGCCGGAAAAAGGTCATTTACCGGCTGGACTTTCTGTCCTCCGGCATTTATCTGGCGCTGTTCCTGCTGCTGCGGGGCGGGTGGTTCAGCTATCCGCTGCTGCTGGCGTCCAACGTTCTGATGGGCTGCATCTACGGCATATATGTAGTGGCATATGACAGTTTTTACCCCAACCTCATCACCGAGGGCAACTATTCCAAGGCCTACTCCGTGTCCAGCATGCTCTGGCCGCTGGCGGCCATGACCCAGCCCATTGCGGCGCTGGTGTACGACCGGCTGGGGACGGTGATGCCCCTGCTGGCGGTGAACGCCGTGTGCTTCTTCACGGCCGCCTGCTTCGAACGGACTATCCGCCATCAGGAGACTCACATGGACAAAGCACCCCCGGCGGACGGCCTCGGCGTCATGGGCCGATTCAACCGGGATCTGCGGGACGGCCTGCGGTACATCGCCGGAGAGAAGGGCCTGCTGGTCATCACGCTGTACTTCATGGTGTCCATGTTTGTCAGTTCGGCCAGCAGCACGCTCCAACTGCCGTTCTTCAAGAACAACGCCGCCCTGTTTGCCATGTGGCCGTTGTCGGCGGTGACGCTGTACACCGTCGTGTCCAACTGTTCCGTGGTGGGGCGGTTCATCGGCGGGCTGATCCACTACAAGGTGAAGTTTCCCAGGGAGAAGAAGTTCGCCATCGCCCTGTGCGTCTATTTCGTCATCGATGCGCTGGACGGCACCCTTATGTATATGCCCATCCCCCTCATGGCCGTGCTGTTCTTCACCTACGGCATCCTGGGTGTCACGTCCTACAATATCCGCATCGCGGCTACCCAATCCTATGTTCCGGACGGGAAGCGGGCGCGGTTCAACGGCACCTTCACCATGCTGACCTCCATGGGCAGCATCGGCGGCACCCTGCTGGCCGGTGCGATGGCGGAGGTTATGCCGGAGCGGCATGTCATGCTGCTCGCGGGCGTGCTCGGCGTGGCGGCGGTGTACCTGTTCATGTACCGGGGGCGGGAGCACGTGGCGGCCATCTACAACCGGGACCTGTAATGCGATAACCGTGGGTAATACGACGGCGTTTCGTCCGAAACGCCGTCGTATTTTTGACTGAATTTGAAAAAACGAAAAAAAGTTCCGGGAAAAAAGAGGGTTTTTCCGCCGAAAAAAGTATATCTTTACATCAAAACGAAAAACAAACTGCGAAAAGGGGGTATGCATCGTGACCATCCGGGAGCGCACCGAGGAGCTGGAGCGCCTGACGCTCTCGCCCCGGGCATGCCTGTCCACTCAGTCGAAGGGCCGTGCGGTGGACATTCCGCCCTGCCCCATGCGCACTTGCTTCCAGCGGGACATCGACCGGGTCATCCACTGCAAATCCTTCCGGCGTCTCAAGCATAAGACGCAGGTGTTTCTCCAGCCCGAGGGGGATCACTACCGCACCCGCATGACCCACACGCTGGAGGTGTCGCGTATCGCCCGGACTATGGCCCGGGCCCTGCGGCTCAACGAGGATCTCACCGAGGCGGCGGCGCTGGGCCACGACCTGGGCCACACCCCCTTCGGCCACGCCGGGGAGCGGGCGCTCAGCCGGGTGGTAGAGGGCGGCTTCCGCCACTATGAGCAGTCCCTTCGGGTGGTGGACCGGCTGGAGAACGACGGCGCGGGGCTGAACCTGTGCTACGAGGTGCGGCGGGGCATCCTGTGCCACACCACCGGTGAAATAGCGGAGACACTGGAGGGCCAGCTGGTCCGCTTCGCCGATAAGATCGCCTACATCAATCACGACATCGACGACGCCATGCGGGGCGGCATCATTTACCCCACCGACATCCCCGTCCACCTGTCCGAGACGCTGGGCTTCACCCACGGCGAGCGCATCGACACCCTCACCATGGACATCATCGAGAACAGTCAGGAGGGTGACGAAATCCGCCAGTCCGAGCCAATTGCCAAGGCCATGGCGGAGCTGAAGGAGTTCATGTTTCAGTCCGTGTACTTCAATCCCCTTGCCAAAGGGGAGGAGGGCAAGGCGGAGGACATGATCTGCCTGTTGTTCGACTACTATATCAAGCACACCGATGAGCTGCCCTCAGAATATCAGGACATCCTGGTCCGGGAGGGCGAGGAGCGGGCGGTGGTGGACTACGTGGCCGGCATGACGGACACCTACGCCGTGGAGCAGTTCAGCAACCTGTTCATCCCCAAGGGGTGGGTCGTGAAGTAACGCGTACTTATTCAGCGGACATGAGGTAAAGAGGGAGCCAATGACGGAATATTATGTGCCCACAAAAGCGTCGGAGGCGGAGCTGACGGAAAAGCGCTCCACCTTCATCGGCCACGTCTGGCCGGTGGAGACGGAGGAGGAAGCCCGGGCCCGCATCGACGAGATGAAGAAAAAATACCACGACGCCCGTCACAACTGCTGGTGCTACCTCTTAAAGGACGGCCCGGTGCGCTACTCCGACGACGGGGAGCCGCAGGGCACCGCCGGGCAGCCCATGCTGGGCGTGTTCCAGAAGGAGGGGGTCACCAACGTCTGCTGCGTGGTGACCCGGTACTTCGGCGGCATCCTGCTGGGGGCCGGGGGTCTTGTCCGGGCCTATACCCAGAGCGCCAAGGACGCGCTGGACGCGGCGGGCATTTCCGTGGTCCGCCGCTGGGTGGAGCTTGCGGTGGACTGCCCCTACAGCTATCTCGAGCGGGTAAAGCAGGAGTGCACGGCGCTGGACGGCGCGGTGGGCGAGATCGAGTACGCCGCCGCCGTCACGGTCCACGCCCTCCTGCCCGAGGGGAACGCGGCGGCCTTTGCCGCCCGGATGACGGAGCTTTCCGCCGGGACCTTTGCCGCGGTGGAGCTGGGCGAGCGGTTCCAGCCGGTGCCGCTGACCTGAATGTCATAAAAAATTCCGGATCCGGCTCTTATCAGGAGGTGACGTCATGTCCATACCGGAGCGTTTTCTGGACGAGCTGAACAACCGGGTCAATATCGTGGACGTGGTGTCCGCTTATGTGCCGCTGAACAAAAAGGGCGCCAATTACTGGGGCCTGTGTCCCTTCCACCACGAAAAGACCCCGTCCTTTTCCGTCAATGAGGAGAAGCAGATTTTCCACTGCTTCGGCTGCGGCAAGGGCGGCGGTCCCATCCGGTTTCTTATGGAAATCGAGAACCTCTCCTTTCCCGACGCGGTGCGCAAGCTGGCCGCGCAGGAGGGGATGGACGTCCCGGACGACAGTCCGGGGGACGGCCAGTGGCGGGAGCGCCGCCGGAGAATTCTCGAGCTGAACAAGGAAGCCGCCCGGTTTTACCGCGCCATGCTGGACGACCCCCGTGGGGCGCAGGTGGCGGATTACATCAGCCGGAAGCGGCGCATCAGCCCGCGGTTTTCCGCCAGGTTCGGCCTTGGTGCCGCGCCGGACGCGTGGGACACTCTCATCCGGGCCATGGCGGAGAAGGGCTACGACAAGGCCGACCTCATCGAAGCGGGCCTTGCGGTGGCCGGGAAGAACGGCGGCATTTACGACAAGTACCGCAACCGGCTCATGCTGCCGGTCATCGACGTGCGGGGAGACGTCATCGGCTTCACCAGCCGGGTCATGGACGACTCCACGCCGAAATACCTGAACACGCCGGAGACGGCGATCTTCAAAAAGCGGTCCATTCTCTACGGACTGAACTACGCGAAAAACACCAAGCGGCCCAACTTCATTCTGGTGGAGGGCAACATCGATGTCATCACCCTCCATCAGGCGGGCTTTGACAACACGGTGGCCACCATGGGCACCGCCCTGACGGAGGAACACGTCCACATTCTGGGGCGGTACACGAAAGAACTGGTGCTGTGCTACGACAACGACAACGCCGGCGTGGATGCCACCCAGCGGGCCATCGGTCTGCTGAAAAACTCCGACATTGCGGTCAAGGTCCTCCAGCTGCCCCGGCGGCGGACGGAGGACGGCCAGCTGGTAAAGCAGGACGCCGACGATTTCATCAAAAACTACGGCGGCGAGGCATTTGAGACCCTGATGAACAAGAGCGCCAACTCGGTGGAATACCGGCTGGGCGTGGTGCAGGGCAAATACGACCTGACTCAGGACGAGGAGCGGGCGGCCTACCTGCAGGAGGCGGCGGGAGTCATCGCCGCCCTGAGCAGCCCGGTGGAGCGGGAAATTTACGGCGGCCGCGCGGCGGATCTGGCCGGTATTTCCCGGGATGCCATGGGGCAGGAGGTGGAGCGCCTGCGGAAAAAGCGAACGTGGGAAGCCCGGCGCAAGCAGGAGCGGCAGGATCTGGCCCCGGCCCAGCAGCTCCAGCCGAAGGAACGGACCCTGCGGTTTTCAAATGTCCGCTCCGCCCGGGCGGAAGCGGGGATACTGCGCATCGTCCTGCTGGACGGAGACTACTTCCGGCAGCTGGACGAGCTGACCGGCGAAATGTTTTCCTCCCCGGTGCTGGGCAGGGCGTATATCCTGCTGCGCCAGCGCTGGCAGGAGGGGCGTCCGGCCACGCTGGCGGCGCTGGAGGCCACGGGGCAGTTCACGGCGGAGGAGCTGGACCTTCTGTCCGCCGCCGTGCAGGATCCCCAGCCCCGGCACACCGCGCAGGCGGCACTGGACGACAGTAAGCGAATCATTCTGGAGGAATTCCGGAAGCGAAATATTACAAGCGGCGAGGATCTGGCCGCCCTACGTACGAGGCTGAAACAGACGAAAGGTTATGGAGGAGGATGACTATGAGCGAGAAGAAGAAGACGAAGCAGCAGACCGAGACAGTGAACGTAGTCCGTGTCCCTACCGAGAAATATCAGGCGGCCAAGGCCGAGGTCATGAAGATGGTGGAGGGGATGCAGGGCGCCGAGAAGCTGGGCGAACTGCTGGACACCGGCTACAAGAAGGGCAAGCTCACCTCCGGTGAGCTGATGGAAGTGCTGGACTCTCTGAGCCTTGAGTCCGAGCAGTTGGACAAGCTGTATGACACCATGGAAAATCTGGGCATCGACACCGCCGCCGACGAGGACTTCCTGCCCAGTCTGGAAGACGAGACCGGCCCGCAGGTGGAGGAACTGGAGGACATCCCGGAGGAGGAAATTGTGGACCCAAACACGCTGGTGGATTCCTTCTCTGTCGATGACCCCGTGCGCATGTACCTCAAGGAGATCGGCAAGGTCAACCTGCTGACTCCGGAGCAGGAGATCGACCTCGCTCAGAAGATGGACGCGGGCAATCTGGCCAAAGAGCAGCTGGATGAGCTGGAGAAATCCGGCGAAGCCATCCCGCAGGAAGTCCGCGAGGAGCTGAACCGGACCATCAAGACCGGTGACCGGGCCAAGCAGCAGCTGGCCGAGGCCAACCTTCGTCTGGTTGTGTCCATTGCCAAGCGGTATGTGGGCCGGGGCATGCTGTTCCTCGACCTCATTCAGGAAGGCAATCTGGGCCTGATCAAGGCCGTTGAGAAATTCGACTACACCAAGGGCTATAAGTTCTCCACCTACGCCACGTGGTGGATCCGGCAGGCCATCACCCGTGCCATCGCCGATCAGGCCCGCACCATCCGTATCCCCGTCCACATGGTGGAGACCATCAACAAGGTCATCCGCGTCAACCGCCAGCTTCTCCAGGAGCTGGGCCACGACCCCACTCCCGAGGAGACCGCGGCCGAGATGAATATGCCGGTGGAGAAGGTGCGGGAGATTCTGAAGATTGCGCAGGAACCCGTCTCGCTGGAGACCCCTATCGGCGAGGAAGAGGACAGCCATCTGGGTGACTTTATCCCCGACGAGGACGCCTCCGAGCCCTCCGAGGCCGCGTCCTTCACCTTGCTCAAGGAGCAGCTGGTGGACGTTCTGGGCACACTGACCCCCCGTGAGGAGAAGGTGCTCAAGCTTCGCTTCGGCATCGAGGACGGCCGTACCCGTACGCTGGAAGAGGTGGGCAAGGAGTTCAACGTCACCCGCGAGCGCATCCGCCAGATTGAGGCCAAGGCCCTCAGAAAGCTGCGTCATCCCAGCCGGAGCAAGAAGCTCAAGGACTTTTTGAACTGAGAAGCAAAAAACAGCCCGTTGGAAAAGGCTTTGCCTTTTCCAACGGGCTGAAAAATTCCGCTGTCCGTATGGCAGAGTGTCGCAAAACAGCAAAATCAAAAAATGGTGAAAAACCTGTGCTTTCAAGGGGGACGGCGTGACTTCGGTCACGCCGTTTCCTCTTTCATCAGCCCATTCGGCAGGATCGTCGAAAAGGACAAAACGCCGCCCGCTTCTTTCATGCCTGTATGCATTTATTCATTGATGATTGGCTCATAGCTCTGGAACTTTTCCCGGTATTCGATCATCTTGAAGGCCAGCAAAAGGGACAGCGCGGTCTCACCGTCGTTGAGGTCAAGGTTCGTGATCTCCTGTATTTGGGAGATGCGGTATTTGACCGTGTTGACGTGGACGAACAGTTTTTTCGCCGTCTCCGACTTGCTGCGGCCGCAGAGCAGGTAGATGCGCAGGGTATCCATCAGCTCCGGGCCGTTCTCCTGCCCGTAGGCGACGAGCTTATGCAGCCCCGGTGGGCACAAGACGCCCAGATCCTCGCTCTTCAGGCACAGCTCCATCATGTAGTGCAGGGTGTAGTCCGCATAGCGGTAATAGAGCTGGCCGGGCCGGATGACCTCGCCCAGCTGCAGAGCCTTGCGCGCCTGATAGCCCGCCTCCCGCAGGAAAGAAATGGACGGCAGCTCATTGCTGACGCCGATGATGAGGTTATACTGCTGCACCGAGGGCAGAACGGGCGCGAGGAAGGCGGCCATATCGCTGAACTCCGTGGCGGACTGCGCCAGGGCGAACACGCTGTTTTTGTAGAGAAAGGCCGTTGTGCCCGGCAGGGTATTTTGAATGAGGGCGGCCATGTCGGAGAAAGAGATATGGTGGACGGAGTCGATACTGGAGGCCTGGCGCAGGTTGAACACCATGGCGCACAGGTGGGGCTGGAACGTGAGGCCAAGCTCTTTCCGGCGGGCATTGACGGCCTCCTGATCTCCCAGCAGACTGTCCAGAATATCACGCAGAAAGCGCTCCGTCAGGGTCTGACCGGCGCGGCTGTTGCTGCGGTGGGTACGCCACATCTCGATGGTCAGCAGGTTGCCCAGCAGCTCTGCAATGTTGTCGTCCTGCTCGTCAAAGCGGTGCTCGAACTGCAAGATGTGCAGATAGCCCACGGTAGCTGTGCCTACGGTCAGCGGCTTGCAGAGAATGGGAAACAGATCCTGCGTCTCGCTGGTGAGAAACAGGGTGTCCACCGAGTTCCAGGAATTGCTCAGCTCACCGATGAGCGGGTGACCGACGGGAATATACTCCGAGGCCAGAATGGTGCGGTACACCGGGCTGGACACCCGGCCGGGGTCAGTATAATATAGAATTTTCTGGTTGTGGTCGGTGACGATGAGGGGATTTTTCAACGCCCGATAGCCCTCCAGCATCAGCTCTTCCAGCGATTTGCACTGCAAAAATGTACGGGACAGTTCGGTGATGAGAGAGGACTTGCACCCAAGATCATAGACGGAATTGGTCAGCGCCAGCAGCACATCCACTACCGTGGAGCCATAGACGACGGCCATGGAGCGGTTCTGGAACATGACGGCGTTGGCGTCAGCGTGGGCCTCCATGACACAGACGATGAGAGGCAGCTCTGCCCGGGGGTCAAAGCGCTTGAACTGCCAGTATTCGCAGATGTAGAGCGTATCCTTATGCCGGGCCGTCTGCTCCGGTGTAAAGTCCACGGGCAGCATCTGAATATTGGTCACAATCTGATCGCCATTGACGTTGTAGGCCTGCACCTGCGCGCTGCGCTGGAGCTCGGCGACCAGTTCCTGAAATGAGACGTACATGGTATTTCTCCTCCCGGCGGGACATGCATTCGGGGAAACAGCCCTCCCAATCTTCGTTTGCATCCTTCTTTCGTCATTATAGATGAAACTGACGCAGAGTTCAACCGTGGATTTATCCGGCGCAGACAATCCGCTCTGCCGAGATTGACTATTGCGGCTAAAGACAGAGACGGGACGATTGGTATAGAATAATAACAGCAAGGTTTCAAAGCCAAACGACATTCGACAGAAAAGAGTGTGATGTTATGAAGCAGTCAACGTTCACCACAGAGCAGCTGGTGGACCGCTGGGAGGACCAGCGCGACGTAAAAAACCTGATGGGTATTTACGTCAATTACATCATCATGAATGATGACGCCAAGGTGTTCAACGACCTCTGGGCGCAGGAGCAGGCCGACGTCTGCTACGGCGACAACAACGGCTGGTACGTCGGGCCGCAGGCGGTCAAGAGCTACTATCAGGCCATTCATGACCGCAACGCCCTCGTTGCGTCCCTGCTGCAGAAGAAATTCCCGGAGGAGATCGGCGGCAAGAGCGCCGACGAGATTTTCGGTATCGGCACATTCCGGGATTTCCCCGTGGCCGATCCGGTCATCGAGATTGCTGCCGACGGCAAGACTGCCAAGGGGCTGTGGTACTGCTGGGGCAGCCATGCGGAGGTGACTACCACCGGCCCCCACGCCAATTGGACATGGGGCTTCTACGCCGCCGACTTCATCCGTGAGGGCGACAAGTGGAAGATCTGGCATCTGGAGATCACCAACGACGTGGACGCCCGCTGCGGCACCGACTGGGGCAAGGCGGAGGAAACGCTCCCCGAGCTGCCTGAATTCGCGGCGCTGGGCGAGTTCAGGATGCCGGAGTACTCCGTGGCCCGGGTGAACCGGGAGATGTACTCCGCCAGCCGTCCGCTGACGGCGTCTCCCCGGGTGCCGGAGCCTTACGGCACCTTCGGCGACACCTTCAGCTACGGCGTTTGAGAGGAGGGGCGTGAACATGATGAACAAGAAATTTACCGATGAGGAGCAGATTCTCCGCATCTGGGACGTGGAGGACGTCAAGTCGCTGATGAGCCGGCGGGTGTTCCTCCAGACCGCCGACCTCCGGGAGGAGGAGCTGCGCACCATGTGGGTGCAGGAGCCGGAGCATCAGAAGACCGCCTCCTTTGGCTCTAACTGGGGCTATTATGTAGGCATGGACGAGATCCGCAAGTACTATGTGGAGTCCCACGCCGCCGCGCTGGAGGAGCAGAAGAAGGCCAACGGCGCCGCCGAGGTCAACATGGGCAATATGTACGCCCATCCCCTGACCACCGGTCTTGTGGAGCTGGCCGAGGACGGCAAGACCGCCAAGGGCCTTTGGTACTCCATCGGCAACGAGGCCATGGCACAGGCCGACGGTACCTCCCATGTCCAGTGGATGCTGGGCAAGGTGGCGGTTGATTTCATCCGCGAGGGCAACGAGTGGAAAATCTGGCATATCGTCATCTCCACCGACGTGGACTGCCAGGCCGGTCACGACTACGGCGAGTACCCGGTCTATGAGGACTGGAGCGCCAACTCCACCAACCGCGTGCGCAGGGAATTCGGCACGCCCACCATCGAGAAGCTGACCCACGACGTCACCTTCAACTGGTGGGACAACTATCCGGCCATGCCGCCCAAGGACTACAAAACCTTCACCGATGACATCAGCTACGGCCCGGAGGGCTGGAAGGCGCCCGAAGTGATCGGTATGCGCGCAGGCGAGGGGAGGAACTATAAATGAAAAAACATCTGACGCTGTCTCAGCGCATCCATAACGCCGGCCTTTCTCAGGAGGCGGAGAACGTCAAGGCACGCCACCAGTATCTCCACGCCCGCTGCGACGGCGCCACTGAGTACGACCAGCTCTGGGTGCACACCGATGACTGCGGCTGGGGCCACTTCTTCGGCTGCATGGTGGGCTTCGATCAGGTGTGGCACGGCAACATCACCGACTATGAGGTCATGGGCATGAAGAACTTCATGGAGAAGGTGGAAAAGTACCCCGAGATTGCCGGCAAGGACTACCGACCCCTGATGGAGTGCTCCGTCCACACCCTGACCTGCGACGTCATCGAGGTCGCCGACGACGGCAAGAGCGTCCGCGGCTCCTTCGTCACTCCCGGCGCCATCAACTCCACGCTGGACGCCGACGGCGCAAAGTGGTGCCATATCATGTGGGAGCGCTACGGCTCCGACTTCGTCATTGACGAAAAAGACGGCAAGCTGAAATACCTGAACGAGCAGGTCTGCCCCGACATCATGGGCGATCTGGACTACAAGGACTGGGCGGCCGAGGAGTATGCCCGCCGCACCGATCCCAACTCTCCTCCTCCCCCTCCCGTGGTATTGGGCAGCCCCAACGTCAAGTATGTCGGCCCGTGGCACAAGCCCTACAGCCTGCTCCAGGCGCCCCAGCGGGACGTCATGTGGCCGGAGCCCTACGAGACGCTGGATGAGGATCACCGCTACAATGATCCCCGCATCCCGGAGCATCAGCCCGGCCGCTGAGGGAGTGTAAAGGAAAAATGAATACGAAATATCCCAAGCTGCTCAGCCCGATTACTCTGGCGGGGCTGACGCTGAAAAACCGCATCTTCTCTGCCCCCACCTCCCTTGCGGAGCTGGGACCGGACACGAAGTATACCAGGGAAAATCTGGAGTACTACAAGCTGCGCGCCGCCGGCGGCGCAGCGGTGGTCTGCGTCGGTGAGGTCATCGTCGACCTGGAAAACGGCCAGTCCCACCCCCAGCAGATCGGCATCGATGATCCCCGCAACGCCACCAGCTTCTGCGCCCTTGTGGATACCATCCACTCCCAGGGCGCGGCGGCCTCCGCCGAGCTGGATCACGGCGGTGCGCTGTGCGCCCCGGAGTTTCTGGGCAAGATGCCCGCCGGCCCCTCCGCTTATGTGGACGACTGGGGCGACGAGGTGCGCGCCATGACGGAGGAGGAAATCCTCAATGCGGCCAAGAAGTTCGGCGAAGCTGCGGCCAACGCCAAGCGCTATGGCTTTGATATGGTTACCGTCCACGCCGGTCATGGCTGGCTCATCCACCAATTTCTCTCGCCCCTGACCAACTTCCGCACCGACAAGTGGGGCGGAAGCATCGAAAACCGTCTGCGCTTCCTGCTGCTGGTCGTCGACGAGATCCGTGCCGCCGTGGGCAAGAACTACCCCATCGAGGTGCGCATCTCCGGCGCGGAGCGCACCCCCGGCGGCTACGGGCTGGATTTCGGCGTGGAGATTGCCAAAGCGCTGGACGGCAAGGTGGATCTGATCCATGTCTCCGCCGGTACCCAGCAGGTGGACTACTCCTGCGTGAAGATGCACCCCGGCCCCTTCGAGAACGACATGGAGAACCTGAACCTGGCCGCGGAGATCAAAAAGCACGTCACCAAGACTCCGGTGATCACCGTCGGCGCGTTCAACTTCCCCGCGCAGATGGAGCAGGTGCTGGAGGACGGCACGGCCGATGCCATTGCCCTCGGCCGTGCGCTGGTGGCTGATCCCTTCCTGCCCAAGAAGATCATTGAGGGCCGGGAAGCGGACATCCGCCCCTGCCTGCGGTGTTCCGACTGTATGAGCAGCATGATCGCCTTCAAGGGCATGCGCTGCGCAGTCAACCCGGTCATCGGCCGGGAGTGCGACTTCTTCCACCCCGTGCCCGTAAACCGTCACCGCAAGGTGCTCATCGCCGGCGGCGGCCCTGCCGGTATGGAGGCTGCCCTCACTGCCGCTGAGAAGGGCCATGAGGTCGTGCTGTGTGAGGAGCGTGACGTGCTGGGCGGTGCGCTGAAGTTCGCCGATAACGGCGCCCACAACAAGCTGACCATGAAGCGCTACCGCGACAGCCAAATCCGCAAGGTGACGGAGAATCCCGCCATTGAAGTCCGCCTGAACACCCGTGTTGACGAGGCCGTGGTGAACGAAGTGAAGCCGGACGTGCTTATCGCAGCCGTGGGCGCACTGCCTGTCACCCCGCCCATCCCCGGCGCGGACGGCAAGAACGTCATCTTCGGCGCTGACCTTATGGGCGATACCCCGCTGGGTCACAACGTCGTGGTTATCGGCGGCGGCATGATCGGCTGCGAGGAGAGCATCTACCTCACCGACCTCGGCCACTGCGTCACCATCGTGGAGCTGCAGGACGACATCGCCGCCGACTGCCTCAAGTATCCCTTCCTGTGGCTGCACCATGAGGTGGAAACCCGGGACATCCGCGTGATGACCGGCTCCAGCTGCACCGGCATTACCGATGGCAGCGTCACGGTCAAAAACCTTAAGACCGGCGCCGAGGAGACCATCCCCTGTGACAACGTGGTACTGGCCGCCGGTACCCGCGCCCGCCGCGACGAGGTGGAGCGCCTGCGCCCGCTGGTGAACAGCTTCTACGTCGTGGGCGATGCAAAGGTCGCCAAGAATGTCATGATGGCCGTCCGCGACGGCTATGACGCGGTTGTGGATATGGGCCTGTGAGCTTGCCGGACGTTATTGAGGCCATCAAATCTTAAATAAGAAAGAAGGATGAAATGCGTGTCTGATCTGACAAAAATCGTGGAAAGCGGCGTTTGGACGGTGGAAGAGTCCACCGCCCTCTCCGCCCTGACCATCGCCCCCGGCGCGTCCATCGCCGCGCCAGAGGGGAAGTACCTCACCCTGACCGTGGACGGCGTGACCCACACACCTGCTCCCGGCATTTACGAGGGTGATGTGCGCATCACTGTCTGCGACAACTTCACCCGCAGCTCTCTGCGCTTCGGCGAGGAGACCATCAGCAACTACCACGCCGGCGTCATCGTGAATGACGGCAAGGTGGTGGCGAACAGCTCCGTGGCCGCCGCCGTTCAGGGCGGCACTGTCACCGACGAGAAGGCGGAGAATATCCGCATCGAGTCCCACGAGTGGGACTTCAACGGCTTCTACCTCACCGGCGATACCAAGTACGAGATCGACAACGCCGACATCGCGCTGTACGGTGACGGCACCGACGATTTTGTGGGTATGGGCGCGGCCATTGCCGCCTCCGGCAAGACGAAGCTCACGATCAACAACACCCGCATCCACAACAACGGCATCGGCCGCGGCACCCTGTTCGTGGGCGGCGAGTCCGTGGTGGAAGTGAACGACAGCGAGCTCACCGGTTGGGCCGACGAGCCCACCCCCGAGGAGTACGCGGCCGCCAAGGAGGCCGGACGCATGGTCGAGCCGCCCTGGGCCATCGGTCTGCGGGGCAACGCGCGGACGCTGAATCTGGCGGAAAAGGGCACCCTGACCATCAACCGCAGCCACGTGACGTGCAACCGCTGGGGCGTGCTGAGCATCGACGGCGCCTGTGTCAACCGCATGAACATCAACGACTCTCTTATCGAAATTCTCGGCGACAACGGCTACGGCTTCTTCTGCATCTGCGACGACATCATGTTCGACTACGACTCCTTTGACCAGCCCGGCTGCATCAACACTGCCAGCGGCTCCACCTTCAACGTGGCCTACACCGCTGCGCTGATGAGTCTCGGCAACGGCTGCGTGGAGTTCAAGGATGGCACCGTGGTCAACTCCAGGCGTTTCGGCGTGTTCTGCCACCGCCATAACGGCGGCACGCTGAAGATCAACTCCGGCGCGACCATGCGCACCGAGAAGTCCAACATTGTCGTGAAGGGTTCCAACCTGCACATCGAGCTGGACGATGCGCACATGGAGCCTGCCAACGGCACGATTCTGCAGCTGATGGACAACGACGACGTGGGCATGTGCGATGATCCCTTCATCGTCCCCGTCGGCAAGGTGGACACCCGCGACGACCGCGACCTGACCGCCGGCATCGAGAATGAGGACATCTTCGTCAGCATCTCCAACATGACCGCCAACGGCGATTTTCTGAACTCCACCACCAACTTCCGTCAGTGCAATTTCCGCCTGCCCAAGCCCGGCAATTGCCCGCCTCCTCCTCCCCCTCCTCCCGGAGCGGATAAGCTGCGCGGCTTCATGGGCGACGTGCTGATGGGCGCGAAGAACATGGAAATCACCGTGGAGAACGCCACCGTCAACGGTGTCATGAGCTCCGCCGACTACGCCTATCGCGAGGGCGTCACCGAGATCAACCACGACAACTGCGAGGAGCTGAGCAACATCACCCAGACCCCCGCCCCCGCCATCAACAACGGCACCATCATCCACCTGGGTGACAAGGCCGTGTGGAACGTCACCGGCACCAGCTACCTCACCAAGCTGGACATCGCTCCAGGCGCGGAGCTGAAGGCTGCCCGCCTGACTGTAGATGGCGTGGAAATGCCCATCCATCCCGGCACCTATGTCGGCCAGATCGTGGTCTACG
>CAYNEH010000015.1:0-16184 GCA_964396195.1 uncultured Oscillospiraceae bacterium | reverse complement strand
GAACGTCGCCGGCACCAGCTACCTCACCAAGCTGGACATCGCTCCCGGCGCGGAGCTGAAGGCTGCCCGCCTGACTGTAGATGGCGTGGAAATGCCCATTCATCCCGGCACCTATGTCGGCCAGATCGTGGTCTACGCCGAATAAACCGATTCATTCAGAAAGAAAACCGAAAGCTTCTGCGAACCAAAAAGGCCTGTGCGCGGCTGCCGCCGCGCACAGGCCGAAATTGTCTGCGATTCTGTTTGTGATTTTCTTCGCCGTCCTGATTTTCCCCGTCATGAAGGTTGCCATCTGATTCCCGCCGCCATCGTCGGCGTGCTGATTGCCATGGCCATCGGCTGAATCTCCCTGCATTTCCCTGAATACAGCGGCCATTATACTGCGGCAAAATAATACCCCCGCGCTGCGGCAACAGCGCGGGGGTATTTCTATAAATCAGCGGAGACGGATAGGGGAATAGGGGGAAAAATAGGGGGGAATAGGGGGATAAGGGGAAATGAGATTAAAGTGGGAACCGTCACCGCTGTTTATATCGGAATTGATCCGGCCGCGGGGGTCAGCACGATACGGCCGGTGTGGGTGCCGCTCTTCAGCGTATGGTCTCCGCGCCGTCCACGGTCATAACGACCCGCTTGCGCGTCTGCGCATTGACGCTGCCGTTCTGCTCCGGCGTCAGGCTTTCACTAAAATATCTTACAGTCCGATATTGACGGCGGCGTCATAGCCTTCCCGGACAGCCTTCAGGACGGTCGCGGCGGTGTGGCAGTCGCCGATGATGTAGCTTTCGGGGACAAGCCGGCGCAATTCGTCCACCGTGTCGCTGTTGGGCCGCATACCGGCGGCCATGACCACCCAGTCGCTGGGATAGCTCTGCTCCGCGCCGTCGGCGTCCACGGCGGTGACGGCTGTGTCGGTGATGCCGGTGCAGCGCACGCCGGTGCGCACGTCGATGTTCTCACGCACCTCGACCTCATGGAGCAGACCGAGCCGGTGCATCCGGCCGCAGTCGGGAGCCAGCTCCTCCTGCATCTCCACGATGGTAACGTGATAGCCCTTGTCGGCCAGCTGCAGTGCCTCCTCACAGCCCACCAGACCGCCGCCAATGACCACGACGTTGTGTCCGGCCTTCTCGTGACCCAGCAGGTCGGCACCGGCCACCACGTTCTCGCCCTGTGCGCCGGGGATGGGCAGGAAGAACGGATGGGAGCCGACGGCAATGATGAGCGCATCGGGCCGGATTTCGTCGACGATTTCCTTCGTGACGGGGGTATTCAGCCGCACATCCACGCCGGAGCGGCCGATCTTATCGATCTGGCTGTCTCGGTAGTTGCGCATCAGAGTTTTGAAGCCGCCTGCGTCAGCGAAGCGGAGCGTGCCGCCCAGACGACCGGTTGACTCGCAGAGCACCACCTTGTGGCCGCGCCTGTCGGCCTCCAGAGCCGCCTCCATGCCGCCGGGGCCGCCGCCGGCAATGAGCACCTTGCGGCCGGGGTTGTTGACGGGACGGGGCTGGAAGAACTGATCCTCCCGGCCGATGATGGGGTTGACGGAGCAGTGGATGCGCTGGTTGTGGATAAGGCCGCTCAGACACTCGGTGCACCGCAGGCAGGGAGTGATTTCCCGCTCCTTGCCCTGCATCAGCTTCCTGGGGAAGAAGGGGTCGGCGATGAGCTGGCGTCCCATGGCGATGCAGTCCACGCCGGTCTCCTCCAGGTACTGCTCCATGAAGGCGGGATCGGAGAACGCGCCCACGGTGCAGACGGGGGTCTTGACGTACTTCTTGATCTCCGCAGCCAGGCCGGAGTTCTCACCGGGCTTCTGAAAGATGCCGGGATGCATCAGAATGGCGGAGTAGGGCACCTCCTGGGTACCGGCGGAGACATGGATGAGGTCAACCTTGCCGTCCACGGCCTTGGCGATCTCGATACCGGTCTCGATGCCGTAGCCGCCCTCGATGCGCTCGGAGCCGGAAATACGAATGTCGATGGGAAAACGGGGGCCGACGGCGGCGCGTACCTTTTCCACCACCAGGTTCAGGAAACGCAGACGGTTTTCCAGACTGCCGCCCCACTTGTCGGTACGCTTGTTGGTGATGGGAGAGATGAACTGGTGAATGAGCCAGCCGTGACCGGCGTGCAGCATCACCATGTCAAAGCCGTAGGTCTTGGCGTTCAACGCCGCCTGGGCATACATATCGGCGGCGTGGAGGATGTCCTCCTCGGTCATCTCATCGCAGGTGTCGCCCCACTCGTCGGTGAAGGAGCTGGGGCCCTTGGCGTTGCGGCCGTGGAGGAACTCCGGGCCGGAGAGACATCCGCCATGATCCAGTTCGACGGAGGCCAGCGCGCCGCCCTCGTGGATGGCGTTTGCCAGATTGCGCAGGGGAATCATGGCGGCGGGATCGTCAATGCCGCACTGCACCGGATGGGAGCGGCCGTTTTCCAGATCCACCATGACCTCACCCACGATGACCATGGCCGCGCCGCCTACGGCCTTCATACGGAAGTAGTTGTAGGTTTCCTCATTGTAGTAGCCGTTGGAGTCAAAGCCGGACATGGATGTGGGGGAGGCGATGATGCGGTTTTTCAGGGTCACACCATTGACCTGAAGGGGCTGGAAGAGCTTTCCGTATTTCATTTGCGTTTATCCTTCCTTTTTGAGTTGAAGCAGGAACAGGAGCACGGCCATGACGATGGCCGCAATGGCCGCCAGCAGGAAGCGCGCGGCCACAACGGGGCCAAACACTGCGTTGGAAATGTTGGTCAGGATCATTGGGGAGACAAAGGAACCGAAGTTCGGCCCGACGGACAGGATCAGGGAGGAGGAGATGACAGAGACGGACGCATCCACCTTTCCGGAAATGGCAATGAGGAAGTAGGGGAAAATCAGGCTCAGACTGCCGCCGCCGATGAACGCGGCGACCATCAGTGCGCCCACGCTGCCGGTGAAGTAGATGAGCAGGTAGCTGGCTGCCACCAGCAGGAACGCTAAGCTGGGCGTTGCACCCTTGCATGTGTGCATCACTTTATTGAAGATAAAGCCGAACAGACAGCCGCCCAGCATGAACACCGAGGTGGCCGTTCCGGAAAGACTTGTTCCGCCCAGCGCCCGTTCGGAGATGAGCAGACTGACGTTGGTGGAGAAGGCAAAGTAAAGAATGGCGAACAGGAAGGTCTGAAGTGCGGCAAGCCAGACGATGGCCGGAATTCTGGATTTCGTCTGGCCGGCAGCAGCTTTCACCTTTTCCCGGTTTTGCTCCGCCGGGATGCACTTCAGCGACAGCACCAGCACCGGCGCTGCGGCCAGGAACACCAGATAGGCGTTGCACCAGCGCTGGGTGGCAAGAATGCCGGAGAAAAAGCTCAGCAGCATCCCGCCCAGATTGACAAAGGCGGTCTGGATACCGGCGACCTTGTTGCGCTCGTCATCCTCCAGATAGTCAATCATCATGCTGGACACGGCGGGGACGAACAGGCCCGTGCCTGCGCCCAGAAACGCCGACCAGAGGTAGACCGCCCACAGGCCGACGGTGAAGAACGTGCCGCAGATACCGGCCGCCGCGCACAGCAGCATACCGGCGGCGCACATGAACCGGCGGCCAAAGCGCTGGGCAATCGCGCCGGAGAACAGGGCGAAGATCACCAGCACCAGACACAGAAAGGTCATGGCCAGCTGAGCCACGGTCTGGGATGTGCCCGGGAAAGCGGTGGTGATGGATGCCACCACCGGGGACAGCGCCACCATACCCATCTGGAACAGGGAGACAAGCAGCATCGTTATAATCAGCGGCTTTTTATTTTGCTTCACAAAGTCATCTCCTTTAAGATTTGTAGCTTACCACCAATTATAGTGGACTGACAGGAAAAGTCATTATAGAGGTCGGATAAAAAAATCGCTCCATTTTGTCGCGATGGACAATTGGAGCAATTTTTATATGACCTGAATCCGACGCGCTCGAGGATATCACGAACGAAAAAACAATCAAAATGTAGTATTTCTTTCTGCCCTGTGTTATGATAGATTCATAGGGGGCAGCAAAAGAGGGCGGCCCTTTCGACGGGGCCGCTCTCTTTTATTTGAGTTGTTCAAATTTATATACAAGTCAGGAGCTTGTAAAGAATCGAACCGCTGAGATCTGCCCGGACAAATCAACAGCATTCAGCCTCGTCAGAGTAGGGGCGGCGCGTCAAGTGCCGGCGGATGGGAAGTTGCCGCCGGACGAAGAAGCCGGAACGGCTTCGCGTTGCCGTACCCGCTTCCGCTGCCGCCCAAGGGAAGCTCCCTTCTGCGGCAAACCGCAAAAGGGAGTTTTTTACGTGAAAAAAATCAACACAAAGCTCATCGTCACCATCGGTCTGCTCACCGCCATCCAGATTGTGCTGTCCCGGTTCCTGTCCATCAACGCGTGGAACATCAAGATCGGCTTCGCCTTCGTGCCGGTGTTCGTGGCCGCGTGGCTCTACGGATCCGTCCCCGCCATGGTGGTGGGCGGACTGGGGGACTTTCTGGGGGCCATTCTTCTCCCCATCGGTCCCTATTTTCCCGGCTTCACCCTGTCCTGCGCCCTGACCGGGTTGGTCTTCGGTCTGCTGCTCCGCAAAAAGCAGAGTCTGCCCCGCATCGCGGCGGCGGTGTGCCTCAACCAGTTCGGCATCAGCCTGTTTCTTACCACCCTGTGGATCTCCATGCTGTACGGCTCGTCCTACTCCGCTCTGCTGAGCATCCGCCTGGTGCAGGCAGCCATTCTGTTCGCCGTGGAATTCGGCGTCATTCTCGCGCTCAGCCGGGGAACACTGGCGGTGCATCACAAACTGGCCCACACGGCCTGAGGAGGGATCTGACATGATGACGGAAGCCGAAGCCGTTTCCTACATCGAAAATTTTACGTGGAGCACCACCCGTCTGGGGCTGGATCGGACGCGGACGCTGCTCTCCAAACTGGGTGACCCCCAGAAGAAGCTGAAATTCATCCACGTGGCCGGGAGCAACGGCAAGGGCAGCACCTGCGCCATGCTGGAATCCATCCTCCGGGCGGCGGGATACCGAACGGGGCTGTATATCTCCCCCCACCTTCAGAGTTTCCGGGAGCGGTTCCAGATCAACGGCCGTCCTGTGTCCGGCGAGCGGTTCGCCGCCGTGACGGAGCGGGTTCGGGCCGCCGCCGAGGAGATGGACGACCACCCCAGCCAATTCGAGCTGTCCACCGCCATCGCCATGGTGTGCTTTTCAGAGGAAAGCTGTGACATCGTGGTGCTGGAAGTGGGCATGGGCGGCGCGCTGGACTCCACCAACGTCATCGACGCGCCGGAGGCGGCGGTGATCACCAACATCGGGCTGGAGCACACGGAGTATCTGGGGAACACACTGGAGCAGATCGCCGCCGCCAAGGCGGGCATCATCAAGTCCGGCTGCAGCGCCGTATGCTACGACAGTTCGGCAAAGGTCACGCAGGTGGTGCAGGCGGTGTGCCGGGAAAAGTGCGTGCCAATGCGTCTGGTCGACTTCGACCGGCTGGAGCCGGTGAGCCACGGCCTTGACGGGCAGGAATTTCTCTGGCGCGGGCAGTCCTTTCGCATCCCTCTGCTGGGCCGCCATCAGCTGCGCAATGCGGCGGTGGCGCTGGAGACTGTGCAGATCCTGCTCCGTCGTGGCTGGAACATCGGTGCGGACGCCGTCCGGAACGGGTTGGCACAAGTGACGTGGCCTGCCCGGCTCGAGGTGCTGCGGCGGGAACCGCTGTTCATTCTGGACGGCGGCCACAACCTCCAGTGCATTCAGGCCCTCGCGGAGGCTATGGATGACTACCTCCCGGGGCAGAAGGTGACTTTCCTCATGGGTGTGCTGGCGGACAAGGACTGGCGGGACATGGCAGACGTGATGCTCCCCCGGGCCGTCCGGTTCCTGTGCGTCACCCCGGACAGTCACCGGGCCCTTCCTGCTGAACAGCTGGCGGATTACCTGCGCGGTCGCGGCATGGACGCGCGTGCCTGCGGCAGCGTGGAGGAAGCCGTCTCCGCCGCCAACACCCTCCCCGGCCCCACCGTGGCCTTTGGTTCCCTCTATATGGCCGGTACTGTCCGGGAACTGTTTCAAAAAGCGTGATCACCTTTCAAACATGGATAAAAAGCAGGGCCGGAACGCAATGCAGCGTTCCGGCCCTGTTCCTTTTGCTCTTATTCCTCCGGCATGGCAGCGTAGTACATGGCTCCCACCGCCTGCCCGAACTGGGCCACGGTGACACCGTGCTCTGCCAGCCCACGCATCAGCGGCGTGCAGGCGAGGTCCTCGTCTGCCGCTTCCAGGCGGATCTCCGGCAGCACCTGTGCGCAGCCGGAGCGCAGCAGTGCAAAGCAGGCCGGGTGCTTTACGAACCGCCCGAAGAGGTAGCGCACCGGCGTCTCCGGTTCCATGAGCCACAGCATCTCCCGGCTGATCTGACCCAGATTCCGGCCAATCTGCTCGAACACTGCACAGGCCCGCTCATTTCCGGCTTGCGCCTGCTCCATGAGGAAGGCAAGGCAGAGCTTGCGCAGATCCTCCGGCTGCTGACGGATGGACAGCACGCCGTTCCGCTCCTCCGTGAAGCCGGACAGCAGCGCCGGGTCCTCGCCGCAGGCCAGTCGGAAGGCCGCCGCCTGCCCCAGATATCGCCGGGCCCCGGGCATTCCCGAGTTTTCGTTCCGGGTGCTGCGCAGATCCTCCGGCGGCAGCTGCCGCTGGGGCCAGCTGCCCAGATCCAGCAGAAAATCGTACAGCTCCACAGGCATTTCCGGTATGGTTCCGTCGGAATTGAGGTAGCCCACACCGAAGTCCGTCCCCAGCGCATGGGCGATGACGCCGCTGGAAAAGTCCGGCTCTGCCCCGCTGAAGGCAAGCTCCGCCGCGGCAGTATAAGCCGCAATGTGGCCGTCGTTGGTCATGTGGACGGCGGCCCCTTCCCGGCAGTAGGGCAGCAGGATTCGCTTCAGATCCCGGAGCTTGGCAAAACCCTCCTCGAAGTCCACGTTCGGATTGTCCCGCATGCCCTTCATCTTTGGCGTCTCGCCGCCCACGATGCGATCCCTGATGACGATATCCGGGAAGCTGACCCCCAGCACGTCCAGCGGAGCCATCTCCCGGCCCTCCACCGCCCGGGCCATCTCCTCGTCGGAGGCATCCTTTTCAAGCGCTCGGGCAAGCTCCGTTCCTAACGGTCCCGCCGCGCAGCAGGCCATGAGCCGCACCAGCAGCTCGATCGGGCCGATGATGCTCTCTGCCGTGGGGCTGGCCGCCGGGTTCCAGTCATACTCCTTGACGCACAGGAGCTTCCCGTCCCGAGCCACCGCCGCCTTGATGTCCGTACCGCCGATGTCGATGCCGCAGCACACGCCACGCGCCGTCCGGCCCACCGCCGTCCGCAGCCGGGGCAGCAGGTCGTTTTTTCGCTTCGCCTTACCGGAGGCCGGGACAAACTCGCCCGCATCCCGAACGGCGAATGCAAACCGCCCGCCGCCGAAGGCCCGGCACAGCCGGTCGGCAATGTTGATGACCTTGCCGCAGCCGCCGCGTCGGCTCTCATGCACCTGAAACACGCCGTCCAGCTCCCCGAGCAGCGCGGCGGCCTCCGTCTCCCGGAGATCCAGATAAAACGATGCCTTCCGGCCGCCCAGCGCGGACAGTGCATTGAACACGCAGGCTGTCACATAGTCCAGCACGAACTGCCGCTGTTCCTCGTCCGCCCAGCGGGGAATGTACAATTCAAAATCCCGTTTTCCACCGGCGCACAGGGTAATCTGCATGGTCATGGGCACGCTGCCGGGCAGCGCCCGGCTGCCCTCCCGTACGTCACTCAGCCACACCGGCTCCCCCCGGCGGGCCATTTCCAGCCATTGTGCCAGCATAAGCTTCCTCCATAGCAGCAGACGCCGCCAAACGGCGGCGTCTGCTCTGCTTTTCGATGATTTTTTACAGCACGTGGACAGCGTCCGGCGCGAACACCAGGCGGCACTCGTCACCCACGTCGTAGATGTGCTTGCTCTGAGGGTTGGTCTCGGACAGCTTGACCAGCGTGTTCCCCAGCATGACGTGGTAGTTCTGGTAGGAGCCCATGAAGCAGGACAGCACCACCTTGCAGGGCATACCGCCTTCGTCGGCCAGATGGGCGGTCTCAGGCCGCAGGACGATGGTATATTCCTTGCCCTGCTCCAAATCGTCCCGGGCGGCTATGGACACGGACTGGCCCTCTACCTCCATGACGGCGTAATCGCCGCTGCGGCCGGTCATAACACCGTGGAGGAAGTTGGCCTCGCCGATAAAGTCGGCCACGAATTCGTTCTTCGGGTGGTAGTAGATCTCCTGCGGGGTGCCCATCTGCTCTACGACACCCTTGTTCATGATGATGATGCTGTCGGACAGGGCCATGGCCTCGGACTGGTCATGGGTGACATAGATGGCTGTGATGCCCACCTCCTGCTGAATGCGACGGATCTCGGTGCGCATGGACACGCGGAGCTTCGCGTCCAGATTGGACAGCGGCTCGTCGAAGAGCAGGACACTCGGCTCGATGACCAGAGCACGGGCCAGCGCCACGCGCTGCTGCTGGCCGCCGGAGAGCTGGTTGGTCATACGTCCCTCCATGCCCGTCAGCTCCACAAGGTCGAGAATGTGCATGACGCGTTCCTTGATCTCCGCCTTGGGCACCTTCCGGAGCTTCAGGCCGTAGGCAACATTGTCAAACACGTTATAGTGCGGCAGCAGGGCGTAGCTCTGAAACACCATGGCGGTGTCACGCTTGTTGGGGGTCAGGGCATTGATGGCCTCGTCACCCAGATAAATTTCACCTTCGTCCGGGCTCTCAAAGCCGGCAATCATGCGCAGGGTGGTGGTCTTGCCGCAGCCGGAGGGACCCAGCAGCGTCACAAAGGAACCGGGCTCGATGGTCAGGGAGGTATCCTTCACGGCGTAGAAATCCTTGTGGGTTTTGGGATCCTGATAAATTTTGGAGATATGGTCCAGACGGACGCC
This sequence comes from uncultured Oscillospiraceae bacterium, assembly GCA_964396195.1. Lineage (GTDB taxonomy): Bacteria > Bacillota > Clostridia > Oscillospirales > Oscillospiraceae > Enterenecus. Next base: position 7,180 of record CAYNEH010000015.1, on the reverse strand, counting down.
TTTTTTTACTTTATTCATGGTTTACTTGTCCTCCCTGATGTTTCGGCTGGTACCGAAATGCTTGATGAGCAGATTCATCAGCAGCACTGAGCCGTAGGTGATGGCGATCAGAATGGTAGCAAAGGCGCAGGCCAGACTGTAGGAGCCCTTCTCGGCGAACTCATTGATCTGCACGGTGATGAGCAGGAACTGCGGCGTCACCAGCAGGATGATGGCGGAAATAGCGGTGATGGAGCGGACGAATGCGGTGACAAGGCCGGAGAGGAAGGAGTCCTTGATCAGCGGCAAGGTGACGGTCATAAACACCCTGAAGCTGTCCGCGCCCATGTCATAGGCCGACTCCTCGATGGACTTGTCAATCTGCCGCAGGGCGGAAATGCCGCTGCGGGTACCGGTGGGCAGCGAGCGCACCACGAACACGATGACCAGGATCGCGCCGGTGCCGTACAGCCCCTGAAGTAAGCCGGAGTGGAACAGGCCGCCGGAAAAACCGCGGATATAACCCACGCCCAGCACCGTGCCCGGCACGGCCATGGCCAGCATGGACACCGCTTCGATAAAGCCCTTGGCCTTAAACTTCCGCTTGACCACCAGATAGGAGATGATCATGCTCAGCAGCGCCGTGATGGGCGCGGAGATGAGACTGAGCACAAAGGAATCCCGGAATGCCTGAAGTCCGTGGTACCGGGTGAACACCAGCTTGAACCACTTGCCCGTCAACGGGAAGAACTTGAAGCCCCACGTGGGGAAGCACGCCCCGATGGGCACGCACAGGTACATGAGGATGACGAACCCGGCGGCAAGGCCGCACAGGATGGTCAGCGGAATCTTCACGCTCTTGTCCTCGATGAGCATCCGGCCCCGGGAGGCCTTGCCCGTCAGGGTGGCAGCGGTCTTGGCCTCCAGATAGTACTTCTGCACCGCGAACATCAGCAGCGTGATGCACAGCAGCACCACGGCCATGGCCGCCGCGCCTGGCTTGTCATAGGAACCGGTGATCTGGAGGTAGATGGTGGTGGCCAGTGTGTCATAGGAGCCGCCGATGATCATGGGGTTGGCAAAGTCGGCGATGGACTCGATGAAGGTCACCAGAAAGGCGTTGCCCAGTCCGGGCAGCACCAGCGGCAGCGTTACGTTGAAGAACACCTTCCAGCGGCTGGCACCCATGTCCCGGGCAGCCTCCTCCAGCGAGGGGTCGATGTTTTTCAGCAGGCCCTTGAGCATCATGTAGCACACCGGGAAGAATGTCAGCGTCTGCACAATGACGATGCCCCAGAAGCCGTACACGCTGTTGTCATAAATGCCAAGCAGGAAGCGGGTGACAATGCCTGCCTTGCCGAACAGCATAATCATGGACAAACTCAGCACAAAGGGAGGCGACACCACCGGCAGCATGGACACCACCTTGAACAGGCCGCCCACGAACCGCCCCATGCGGACATACACCTCCACATAGGCGAACAGCAGGCCAACCAGCGTAGACAGAATGCCCACAAGGAAGCCCACCTTCAGCGTGTTGGTGATGGCGTGGGTAAAGGTCGGGATGGCGAAGATCCGTTTGAACACGGAAAGGCCGAAGCCCCCGTCCCCCACAAAACTATCCACCAGCAGGATGGCCAGCGGGTAGAGAATAAACAAAGTCAGAAATGCGATCAGAACGACGATGGTGGTCACCATGATGGGGTCAGCCATCAGTTTTTTCCGGTCCAGCGCCGCGCCCTGTGTTCTTGCCATAGGGAAACCCCTTTCTCTCATCCCCGTATGGGAAAGGAATGTTCTGCAAAATCGAAGGTCAGAAATAGGAAATCGGAAAAGAAGCGGGGCGGCGGACTTAGCCGCCGCCCCGCCTTACGTGCAAGAGAAGTTGTGCTTTCTAAAAATTACTCGGTCTTGAAACGGTCAGCGCCGGTGTCAGCGCCGGAGTTGCTCAGCGCGGTCATGACTTCCTCAACATAGGTCTTGATGTTGGCGGTAGCGTCCTCGAAGTCATAGTCCATGACGTTCTCGGGGTCCAGGCCGAACTCGGCGGCAGCCTCAGGCTGCGTAGCGTTGTCCAGCACCAGGAACTGGTAGGAGCCGTTCTCCTGAGCCAGATTCACGCACTCGGGGGACAGAGCGTACTCAATCCACAGCTTGGCGGCGTTGGAGTGGGCAGCGCCCTTGAAGATGGCGGTGGCGCCGATCTCGAAGGAGGTGCCGCTGGAGGGGATGATCAGCTCCACGTTGGTGTAGCCGTTGTCCAGGATCTGGGTGATGCCGTCATGCAGGAAGCCGATGCCGATGACGCACTCGCCGGTGCCCACGTTCTTGGACGGGCCGGAGCCGGACTTGGTGTAGACCTCGATGTTCTTGTCCAGATCGACGAGGTACTGGATGCCCTCATCGTGGCCGTACTTCTGGATCATGGTGTTGATGACCAGCTTGGCGGTACCGGCAGTATTGTAGTTGGACAGCCAGACCAGGCCCTTGTACTCTTCCTTCAGCAGGTCGGTCCAGTCCTGAGGCGCCTCAATGCCCATACGGCTCAGCTCGTCGGTGTTGACCATGAAGCCCAGAATACCCTTGTAGATGCCGTACCAGCTGCCGTCGGCGGCGCGGTACATGTCGCTGGTCAGGTGGGAGGCGTTGGTGGCCTCATAAGCCTCCAGCAGACCCTCGGCAGCGCAGACGTTGTAGGGATCGGTGGTGCCGCCGAACCAGACATCGGCGGAGGGATTGCCGTTCTCTTCCTCAATCTTAGCCTGCACCTCACCGGTAGACAGACGCTGATAGCTGGTCTTGATACCGAACACTTCCTCAAAGTGCTCACAGGCAGCGGCAAGATACTCCTCCTCGCAGGAGCCGTAAACGACCAGCTCGCCCTCGGCCTGAGCCGCGGCAATCAGGTCATCCATACCGGCAAAGTACTCAGGGTACTGAGAATCTTCACCGCCCTGACTGTCCTCGCTGGGCTGCGCGCTGTTCTGGTTGTCGCCGCTCTGATCTCCGCCGTTGCTGCCGGTATCCTTCTGGCCGCAGGCGGCCAGAGACAGCGCCAGCACCAGTGCCAGCATAAGCGCCAGAAACTTCTTCATTGTAATTCCTCCATTGCTTCTAATTTCAAGGCCGGCAATATACCGGCTTGATCGCCCTCATTATAGTCATCTTCCATCAGAATGTCAATGATTGCAGAAAAACAGACGGGTTTTTTATTCTAAATTGAGCAATATGACCAATCTCATTCCCGCCCGGCCTAAAATATTCCGGTCAAAGCAGGAAACTCCGATTGCAAACCCCACCCAGGCAGTATAAAATAAACCGATAGCGGAGAATCTGCAAGATAAAAAAGGAGAGAATGGATATGAAGCGTTCCGAAATCAACCGCGCCCTGCGGGATATGGAGGCCATGCTGGCTCAGTACCGGTTCACCCTGCCTCCTTTCTGCCGCTTCACGCCGAAGGAATGGGCGGAAAAGGGCCATGAGTACGACGAGATCCGTCACAATATGCTGGGCTGGGACATCACCGACTACGGCCTGAATGACTTTGAGAAAGTGGGCTTTTCCCTCGTCACCCTGCGCAACGGCAACCTTGCCCGCCGGGATCTGTACCCCAAAACCTATGCGGAAAAGCTCATTTTCCTGAAGGAAGGGCAGTACTCCCCCAACCACTTTCACTGGAACAAAATGGAGGATATCATCAACCGGGGCGGCGGTACGCTGCTCATCCGGGTGTTCAACTCCCTGCCTGACGAGGAGATTGACCGGGACAGCGGCGTCACTGTCCATCTGGACGGCGTCACCCGCACCGTCCCCGCCGGAACTCAGATCCGGCTGGAGCCGGGCATGAGCATCTCCATCCAGCCCCGGCTGTACCATGACTTCTCCGTGGTACCCGGCACCGGCGACATCCTCATCGGCGAAGTGAGCCAGTGCAACGATGACAACACCGACAACCGCTTCAACCCGCCGGTAGGCCGCTTCCCCGCCATTGAAGAGGACGAGCCGCCCTACCGGCTGCTGTGCAACGAATACCCTGCCGCAAAGGAGTGAGGAGTATGTACGACATCACCGCGCTGGGCGAACTGCTCATCGACTTTACCGACAGCGGCGTCTCTCCGTCTGGCATGCGCCTGTTTGAGCGCAACCCCGGCGGAGCTCCAGCCAACGTGCTGGCCGCCGCCGTCCGCTTCGGTCGCCGCGCCGCCTTTCTCGGCAAGGTGGGCAATGACATGCACGGGCAGTTTCTCCGCCAGACCCTGCAGGACGCGGGCATCGACATCCGTGGCCTTGTGTCCGCCGATGACGTGTTCACCACGCTGGCCTTCGTCATGCTGGACGGGAGCGGGGAGCGGACGTTCTCCTTCGCCCGCAAGCCGGGGGCGGACACCTGCCTGACGGCGGACGAGCTGGACACGGAAATTCTTCAGAACACCCGGGTGCTCCACGTGGGCTCCCTGTCCCTCACCGACGAACCCGCCCGAAGTGCCACCTTCGCGGCGGTGGAGCTTGCCGGGAAGGCCGGGGCGGTCATCTCCTACGACCCCAACTACCGGGCGCCCCTGTGGCCCGGTCCGGAACAGGCGGCGGAGCAGATGCGCGCCATGATCCCGCACACCGACATGATAAAACTGTCCGACGAGGAGACGGAACTGCTCACCGGCGTATCCGACCCGGAGGCCGCTGCCCGCCGTCTGCTGGCGCTGGGCGTATCCTGCGCGGCGGTGACGCTGGGGGCGGAGGGCGCAATCGTGGCCGCCCGCGGCGAGGTGCGGCACGTCCCCTCCTTCCCCGCCAAAGCGGCCGACACCACCGGCGCGGGGGACGCCTTCTGGGGCGGCTTTCTCCACCGGATGCTGGCGCTGGGCAAGGCTCCCGGCGACCTGACCATCGATGATGCGGCGGACTGCGCCCGCTGGGGCAACGCCACGGCGGCGCTGTGCATCACCAAGCGGGGGGCCATCCCCGCCATGCCGGAGATGGAGGCCGTGGAGGCCCTGCTCCGGAGCTGAACATATATCGCAGGGCGGGTAAATGCCCGCCCTGTCCTATTCTGTTTCGGCCTTTCTTGACCGTTTCGCCCCTGAGATGGTATACTGTCCGCTGCACACAACAGAAAGGAGATCGCCATGACGATCACCGAGACCTTCGGCCACTGGGTCGAACAGCTTAATACCAGCCGCCCGGAGCAGGCACGACGGCTGTTGAAAACCGGTTGGGCCGCCCAGCGGCTGCGGTTCGGCGTCGCGCCTGACCGCCGTCTGCTCCCCGCCGACCGGTATCTGGCCTGCCTGATGATGGATGCCATGCGCGCCCCCCTCCGCCAGCCCCGGCAGTCTGCGCTGGTCAGCGTGTTCACCCCCTGCCAGCTCCTCCACGAGGTGGGGCTGCACCCCTACAACGCAGAGAGCATGTCCTGCTACCTGTCCGCCAGCCGGGCAGACGCGGGCTGCATCCAGCGGGCGGAGGCCGACGGCATCGCCGAGACGCTGTGCAGTTATCACAAGACCTGTCTCGGCGCGGCGGAGAGCGGTCTGCTCCCCGCACCCCTCTGCGTGGTATATACTAACCTGACCTGCGACGCCAACATGCTGACCTTCCGGCATCTGGCGGATCTGTACGGCGTGCCGTCCTTCTTCATCGACGTCCCCATCCGGCAGGACGGAGACAGCGTGGCCTACGTGGCCGGGCAGCTCCGGGAGCTGGCGGTCTTTCTGGAACAGCAGACCGGGAAAAGGGTGAATGAAGACAGTCTCCGGGCCCGACTTGCCCGCTCGGAGCGCACCCGGGAAAATTACCGGCAGTTTCAGCAGGCCCGGGCGGACCGCTGCATCCCCACCGATCTGGTGACCCCCATGTACGCGGGTATGACCGCCCACATCCTGCTTGGCACCGAGGAAGAGGAGCGCTACACCCGAATGCTCCTCCGGGACGTGTCCTCCGCGCCGCCGGCACAGGGAAAGCGCATCTACTGGATGCACACCATTCCCTTCTGGTCGGACGCAGTGAAGGAGCTGCTGTGCTTCAAGGACAGCGCCCAGATTGTGGGTGAGGAGCTGTGTGAGGCCTGTGATTATCCCATCGACCCGGAGCGCCCCTACGAGGCCATGGCCGCTCAGATGGTATACCACGCCCTCAACGGCCCGGTGACCCACCGCATCGAACTGGGCATCCGCCACGCCCGGCAGGCCGGGGCAGACGGCGCGGTGTGGTTCTGCCACTGGGGCTGCAAGCACACGCTGGGCGGCGCGCAGCTGGCCAAGAAAAAGTTCGAGGCTGCCGGTATTCCTCTGCTTCTGCTGGACGGAGACGGCTGCGACCGCAGCCACGGCGGCGAGGGGCAGACCGCCACCCGGCTGGGCGCATTTCTGGAAATGCTGGAGGAGGGCCGCCATGAGTGACCGGACGTTCTACATCTGCAAATACACCCCGGTGGAGCTGCTGTCCGCTTACGGCGGACAGTGCGCCAATTTCAACGACATGCCCGATGGCTTCGACCTGGCAGAACAGCTGGCCCACCCCAACCTCTGCGGCTTCGGCAAGGCCCTGCTGGAGGCCGTCATGGCCGGACAGATCCGGGAGCTGGTGCTGGTGGCCTGCTGCGACACCATCCGGAGCGTCTACGATATTCTGGCCGACTCCGGCAAGCTGGATTTTCTCTATCTGCTGGATATGCTCCACTGCGGCACCGCCTGTGCCCGGGAGCGGACGGCGGCCCAGCTCAAGGCACTTGCTCGGGCTTACGGCGCGTACAAGGGGACGGACTTTGACGAAGCCGCCTTCCGCGCCGCCTTTCAGCCGCCGGAGCGCCCCTCCGGCCCCCACATCTCCGTGCTTGGCGCGCGGATGGGAGCGGAGCTGTTTCGCATGACGGAGCGCGCCATGCCCCTGCCGGTGGAAAATGCCACCTGCGTCCACAACCGCTCTGTGGGAACGATTTCACCGCCGGAGGGACTGGACTTCGACGGCCTGATGGACTGGTACGCCGGAGAGCTGCTGGCCCAGATTCCCTGTATGCGCATGGCGGACAATTCCGGCCGCAGGCAGCTTTGCAGCGACCCGAATCTCCGGGGTATTATCTACCACACCGTCAAATTCTGCGATTTCTACGGCTTTGAATACGCACAGATCAAGGGGAACGTCGGCGTCCCCCTGCTGAAGATCGAATCAGACTACACCGCGCAGAGCAGCGGGCAGCTTCTC